>NZ_JBFBGW010000001.1:250900-439226 GCF_040684895.1 Paenarthrobacter sp. NPDC089322 | reverse complement strand
CCGGAGAACAAGCACCTGCACAAGTGGATCGACGCCGCCCAGGAACGGGTGGAGTTCGAAGGCCTGCCGGCAAGGATTTGCTGGCTCGGGTACGGTGAGCGGCATAAGGCCGGGCTGCTGTTCAACCAGCTTGTGGCCGAGGGCAAGGTCAAGGCCCCGATCGTGATCGGCCGTGACCACCTGGACTCCGGTTCCGTGGCGTCCCCGTACCGGGAGACCGAGGCGATGAAGGACGGCTCGGACGCGATCGCTGACTGGCCGCTGCTGAACGCCCTGACCGCGGCGTCCTCGGGCGCAACGTGGGTCTCGATCCACCACGGCGGCGGGGTCGGGATCGGCCGGTCCATCCACACCGGGCAGGTCTCCGTGGCCGACGGCACCGAACTCGCCGCGGCGAAGCTGACCGCGCTGCTGACCAACGACCCCGGCATGGGCGTCATCCGCCACGCCGACGCCGGCTACGACCGCGCCATCGATGTCGCCCACGAACGCGGCGTCCGCATCCCCATGATCCCCACCGGCTCCCAGCCTTCGCAAGCTCAGGCCGGGTCCCTCGCCGGCGTGGCCCCAGAAAGCAAGTAGGCAACAAAGTGACTCTCACAACCCACCAACCGCTCACCGTCACCCTCGGCTCCAGCGGCGTAACCCCGGAAGACGTTGTCGCCGTCGCACGCCACGACGCCAAGGTGACCATCTCCCCGGAAGCCCTGGACACCGTTGCGAAGGTCCGCGCCCACATTGACGGCCTGGCCACCAGCGAGGTCCCGGCGTACGGCATCTCCACCGGCTTCGGCGCGCTGGCCAACCGCCACATCCCCAACGAGCTCCGCACACAGCTGCAGAAGTCGCTCATTCGTAGCCACGCTGCCGGCATGGGCCCGGCCGTGGAGCGCGAAGTCATCCGCGGCATCATGTTCCTCCGCGCCAAGACCCTGGCATCCGGCCGCACCGGTGTCCGTCCCGTGGTCCTGCAGACCATGGTGGACGTCCTCAACGCAGGGATTACCCCGGTGGTCCGCGAGTTCGGTTCGCTCGGCTGCTCCGGCGACCTCGCACCGCTGTCCCACTGCGCCCTGGTGCTGATGGGCGAAGGTGAAGCAACCGGTCCCGACGGCGAACTGTACGGCGCCGAGGGCAAGGCATCTGTTGCTGAGCTGCTCGCGCAGCACGGCATCGAACCGGTCACGCTGGCAGAGAAGGAGGGCCTGGCCCTCGTCAACGGCACCGAGGGCATGCTCGGCATGCTTCTCATGGCCATCGCCGACCTTCGTATGCTGCTTGCAACGGCGGATGTCACCGCCGCACTGAGCGTTGAGGCCCTGCTCGGCACGGACCAGGTGTTCCTCCCCGAGCTGCACGCAGCCCTGCGTCCGCATCCGGGCCAGGCCGCCAGTGCGGACAACATGCTCCGGGTGCTGTCCAACTCGCCGATCGTGGCATCGCACCGGGTCAACGACACCAAGGTCCAGGACGCGTACTCGCTGCGTTGCGCACCCCAGGTTGCAGGTGCCGTGCGCGACACCGTGGACCACGCTGCTCTGGTGGCCTCCCGTGAGCTCGCCGCTGCGATCGACAATCCGGTGGTCCTTCCGGATGGCCGCGTCACGTCCAACGGCAACTTCCACGGCGCTCCCGTGGCCTACGTGCTGGACTTCCTGGCCATTGCCGTTGCAGACCTCAGTTCCATCGCCGAGCGTCGCACGGACCGCATGCTGGATCCGGCCCGTTCGCACGGGCTCCCGGCCTTCCTTGCTGCCGATCCGGGCGTGGACTCCGGTCTCATGATTGCCCAGTACACGCAGGCAGGCCTGGTCTCGGACAACAAGCGCCTTGCCGTTCCGGCGTCCGTGGACTCCATCCCGAGCTCCGCCATGCAGGAAGACCACGTGTCCATGGGCTGGCACGCTGCCCGGAAGCTGCGCAAGGCCGTGGAGAACCTCAGGCGGGTGCTCGCCGTCGAGCTTGTCACCAGCGCCCGCGCCATCGACATGCGTACGCAGCTGTCCGACGGCGAACTCACGCCGGGTCCTGCCGGCACGGCAGTGCTTGAGGTGCTTCGTGGAGTGGTTCAGGGACCGGGAACCGATCGGTTCCTGTCGCCGGAACTGGAAGCGGCTGACCGTTTGGTTGGCTCCGGTGCCGTTCGCGCGGCTGCCGAATCCGCCGTCGGGGTTTTGGCCTGACGTCGAATAAATGCCTCATGTGAGGCGCAAATTTGTCACGCCCCGGACTTTGTTCGCAACGCAACGTCCGGGGCGCGGCAAATGTAGTAGAACTTATGGTGTACGTCACGTCCACGCCAACGATGTCGTGGGCTTGACGGTCAACTGTTTTAACAACTCAATACACAACAGCGAACATCCACAAAGGGGTAGAAGTTCAATGAAGGCACGCGGAGCAGTCCTGTCCAGGCGAAACGCTCACTCGGCTAAGGTATCCGACTGGCGGCAGCTCAAGGTCGGGGAGCAGGTGGAAGTGGTCAAGTATGCCCACGTGATCGCCACCGGTCGGATCGAGGAAGTCTCCAGCAGCGGAAACGTGGTGTGGCTTGAGCATTCGGGCCCGGGGGTCACCGAGGAAGGCAAGGAACTCTTCATGAAGTCCGACGGAGTGACCCTCCGCCGCGCCTAAGCAGCCCAACTAGGTCGCATTAGTGCGCGTTTTGAGCTCTCAAAACGCGCACAATTGCGACCTACTTGGGTGGGCACAGCGTTAACAGAAACGGGGCCCGTTCCCTTTCCGCAGGTAGTAGTGGCGGAAAGGGGGCGGGCCCCGGTTTTTGGCTTCGCTGCCAGGAAATGCCAGTGGACAATCAGGCGGCGAGGACCTCGTGGGTCTGGCCGAAGGGAACGGATTCGTCCAGCGCCACGGTGTAGGTGCCGGGCTCGTGCCGGGTCACCAGAATGCCGCAGTTAGCGTCGGCTGCTGCGCTTTCAATCAGGGCATCCACGGCGCGGTCGAGTCCGTCGTGGATCTCGTTCGCCTGGGAAAAGGACAAACGAATTTCGCGTTCTGCAATCACTGCAGGGGTCATTGGGGGCCTCCTATTACTTGCCGCATGCGAGGGCGACCCATCAATTATAGGGCCTGCTGTCAGAAAATTTGTAAGATGACTGGCAGAAACCGGTTACCGGCGCACCATGGCGCGGAGTAACTTAACCGCCACCGAGAGCGCCGCGATATCCACCGGCCCGGGTTTGATGGCTTCCTGGATGGTCTCCTGGATCCGTGTCAGTTGCTCAATATTCCCGCGTTCCCAATCGACGATCCGCTCCACCGGGTCCGATGCCGCAGCCGAGGACCGCGGGGTATGCCTCACCACGGCCTTGGTCATGTCAGCCAGGACAAGGTACATGTCGTCACGAAGTGCTGCCCGGGCCAGCGATTCCCAGTGCGTGTCCCGGGGGAGCATGGTGATGTGCTGTAGGAGGGGGATGGCTGAGATCCTTTCAAACACGGCGAAGTACACCTCGGCCACAGCGTCCACCGGCTCCTGCAGTTCCTCGGCGATCGCGGAAATGTCCAGCAAGCCGTAGCTGACCAGCAGCTCGGAAGCCCGGACACCCAGAGCGTGGGGAATGCCGACTGAATCCGTGTAGGCAAGGCGCTCCTGCGAGTAGGCGAGATTGATGCCGTGCAGGAACCGGGTGAAGCCGGCCCGCATCACGGACATGGGCCGTTCGAGCCTGCCCAAGGCATCGGCCACGGGCTTGTCACGGAAGTCATGCGTCACGTACCAGCGGACCGAGCGGTCCAGCAACCGCCTCATGTCCAGAGCGACGGCGGCTCCGTGCTCGCTCGGTGTGTTCGCGGGAACCTTTGCTATTGCCCCCATGACGGAGTCGAAGTCCCAGATGTGCCGCATCACCACGAAGGCACGCGCCACGGCTCCAGCAGACACCGTGGTCTCCTCCATGGCCCGGAAAGCGAAGGAGATTCCGCCCATGTTGATCATGTCGTTGGCCACCACGGTAGCCACGATCTCCCTGCGCAGGGGATGCGTGGCAAGGTGTTCGCCGAACCGTTCTGAAACCTGCTTGGGGAAATAGTCGTGGAGCGTCTGCGAGAACCAGGGGTCGTCGGCGAGTCCGCCGTCGGTGAGTTCCCGGGCAAGCTCGATCTTCGCGTACGCCGCCAGCACGGCGAGCTCGGGCGTGGTCAATCCCTTGCCCGTGAGCACACGCGCCCGGAGCTCTTGGTTACTGGGGAGGTATTCGAGTTGACGGTTCAAACCGATGACGGCTTCCAGCCAGTCCATGGTCCGTTCGAAGCTGGGGCTCCATTCGAGGGCCAGTTGTTTGTCATTCAAGAGCAGGACATTCTGGTCATCGTTGGTTTTCAACACGAGCCGCCCCACCTCGCCCTGAAGCGAGTGGAGGAATCCCGTCCTTTCAGCCGCGGACATCCTGCCCGCCGAGATCATGCGGTCCAGGAAGATCTTGATGTTCACCTCGTGGTCCGAGCAATCCACCCCGGCAGAGTTGTCTATGGCGTCAGTGTTGACCAGGACGCCGGCAAGTGCGGCCTCGATCCTTCCCCGCTGGGTGACGCCCAGGTTCCCGCCCTCGGCAATAATGTGGGTCCGTAGCTGTGCGGCATCCACCCGGATGGCGTCATTGGATTTATCCCCGACGTCGGCATGGGACTCCGTGGACGCCTTGATGTAGGTGCCGATTCCGCCGTTGTACAGGAGATCAACGGGCGCTGTGAGGATGGCGCGCAGCAGCTCCGGCGGGCTCATCGCCGTCGTACTTTCCTCGATCCCCAAGGCGAGCCGGACTTCCTGGGTGAGCGCGATCGATTTTTCCGTGCGGGAGAAGACCCCGCCGCCAGGGCTGAGTTTTTGCGGGTCGTAATCGGCCCAGGAGGAGCGGGGCAGTTTGAAGAGCCGCTCCCGCTCCGCGTAGGAGGCCGCCGGATCCGGTGTGGGGTCCAGGAAGATGTGCCGATGGTCGAACGCCGCCACAAGCTTGATGTGGTTGGACAGCAGCATTCCGTTGCCGAAGACGTCCCCGCTCATATCGCCGATGCCCACCACTGTGAAATCTTCAGCCCGGGAGTCGATCAGGAGTTCGCTGAAGTGGTGGCGCACGGATTCCCATGCTCCACGGGCGGTAATGCCCATCTGCTTGTGGTCGTAGCCCACTGAGCCGCCGGAAGCGAACGCGTCACCGAGCCAGAAGCCATACTCCGCAGCCAAGGCGTTGGCGATGTCCGAGAAAGCCGCGGTTCCCTTGTCCGCAGCGACGACGAGGTAGTAGTCGTCGCCGTCGTGCCGCACCACGCGGGGCGGCGCCACAACGCGGCCGCTGCTGCCGCCGTCGGGATCCGGCACGAGGTTGTCCGTGACGTCCAGCAGGCCGCGGATGAAAGTCCGGTAGCTTTCCTGTCCCTCTGCGAGCCAGCCCGCACGGTCTTCGGCAGCGTCCGGTAGCCGCTTGGGAAAGAATCCACCCTTGGCGCCGGTGGGCACAATGACAGCGTTCTTGACTGTCTGCGCTTTGACCAGGCCCAGGACCTCGGTGCGGAAGTCTTCCCGCCTATCCGACCAGCGCAGGCCCCCACGAGCTATCGGGCCAAAACGCAAGTGGACCCCTTCGACCTGGGGCGCGTAGACCCAGATCTCGAACTTCGGCCGGGGCAGAGGGGCGGCCGGGATGCTTGAAGGGTTGAGCTTGAAGCTGATGTACGGCTTCTCCAGGTAGAAGTTGGTGCGGAGGGTGGCTTCCACCAGGCTTGCGAGCGACCGAAGCAAGCGGTCGGCGTCAAGGACGGGGACGGCGTCGATGGCTTCGGCGAGCTTCTTCCGGGCTGCGTGGACAGCCTGGGTCCGGTGGCTGAGTTCGCTGGTGCCGTTCTCGAAGACGTCCCCTTCCGGTACGCCGGAGTTGGCGGGCCCCGGATCCATGAACCCCGGGTCAAAGAGATCGGGTGTGAAGCTGTCCGGGTTGAACTTCGCCTCGAACAGCTCCAGCAGGGCATGGGTGGCTGTGGGGTTTTGGCGCAGCGTATCGGCAATGAACCCGTACGAGTTGGTGCTTCCCAACTGCCGGAGGTACTTCGCGTACGCCCTCAGGATTGCCACGCTGCGCCAGTCGATGCCCTCCCGGATCACCAACGCGTCCAAGGCGTCCGACTCCGCATCCCCGCGCATGGCAGCGCTGAACGCATCCGCCAGGAGGGCGCCTGTGGCAACGGGGTCCACCCCGCGCGGGTATTTCAGTCCGAGGTCGTACAAGAAGAACTGCCGCCCGTCAGCCCGTTGTACATCGAACGGCCGCTGGTCCAGGACCTTCAATCCCAGGTTGTGGAAGAACGGCAGGATCTGGGTGAGGCTTTGGGGGCGCGTCAAGTAAAGGCGGATCCGGGCATCCTCGGTCAGGACAGCGGTGCCGGGGCGCCTGTAAACGGTCAGCAGAGGATCAGGTTCGCGTGCGCCGGAGGTTGCGGCCTGGAAGCTCTCGAATTTCCCGATGTCCTCAACCGCGTCCTCCACCTCGTAATCGGCTTTGTAGCTCGCGGGGAACGCTGCGGCCCATTGACCCAGAAGCCGGGCGGCCTCCTCCCGCGGGAACCTTGCCTGCAGCGCCTCGTCCAGGCCTTCGGCCCAGGACCTTGTGGCGGCGATGATCCGCTGCTCAAGGACCGTGGAATTCAGCACGGCAGCATCGACGACGGCGGGAGTCCCACCTTCCGCTGTGGCTGCCGGCAACAGGATCCGGAAGAACACGCGCGCCATGACGGATTCGCCGAGGCGGAGCTCGAACTCGATGGCATCGGAGCCGAAAGCCTCCCTCAACTCGCGCTCGATGTTGAGCCTGACGGCCGTGGTGTAGCGGCGCCGCGGCAGGAACACCAGGGCCGTCATGAACCGGCCGTAGGAGTCCGGTCGCAGGAAGAGCCGTGTGCTGTGCCGCTCGTGCAGGCGCAGGATCTCCCGGGCATGCAGGACCAGTTGCTGCGGCTCAATGTGAAAGAGCTCATCCCGCGGATACGCCTCCAGGACCCCCAGCAGCTCCTTGCCGTGGGGCGAATCCGGACGATACCCGAACGCCCTCATGACTTCCTCAACGGTGTCCCGGATGACGGGGATCTGTTGCGCCGAGCGCGCCGTGGAACTCGGGGAGAACAGGCCCACGAACGTGTTGGTAGCCGCGCCGCCGGGGTGTGCGGTGAGCAGGGTGATCTCGTCGAGGTACGAACGGCGGAGGATGGAGGAACGCACCGTGGATTTGGTGAGCGTGAGTGAAGGCAATTTTTCCTGGACCGGCGGCAGCTCAGGCCGGGCACCATTCCGCAGCAACCCCAGCCCGCTGCGGGCCTCATGACCATCCGGGCCGGCGCTGCGATACCCCAAAAAGACGAAGTTCCCCTCGCCAAGCCACCGCAACAACTCCTGTGCTTCCCGGGCGGAGCGGTCCGTGGCTGCGGGTCCGTCCAACCCGGCTACCTCACGCTCGAGTTCCTCTTGGATGGCCGGCGAATCCTCTGCGACCGCCCGGACATCGTTAAGGACGGCTTGCAACCGGCCAATCAGCCGGTCCGCGCTCGCCTCATCCGGGAGCCGCGGAATTTCGACCGCCAACCACGCTTCGGTGAGCGGTCCGCCGTCGTACTCCAACCCGGTGGCAACCGGCTCCGCAGGGCCGTTCGCAGCGGAAGGTTCGACGCCGGTGGGTAGCGCCGTGCGGTGCGGTCCCCTATGGATCTCAGTCAGGCGGTTGGTGGCCGGGTCCCGGGTGACGCCGAAGGTGGGGTGGACCAGGAGCCGGATGGCAGCGGTGTCACGCGCGATGTCGGCAGTAACCGAGGGGAGCAGGTATGGCATGTCGTCGGTGACGATTGCCACGACGCTCGCATCTGCCTCGTGGAGGACCCCGATCACCGCTTGCCCGGGCTCACGGCGTTCAGCCAGGGAACGGTGGTAGCGGGCCCTCTCCACGAGGGTCTCGGGGGTGTAATTGCGAACGTCGTCGTCGGCCACATGTTCGTAGTAGTCCGTCAGGAACCCGTCTGCCGGCTCGATCCTGGGTGACATGGTGCTGCGCCTCCGCTGCCTTTCGGCTGCCCAGGGAGCGGCCGTACAGTGCGGCTCGGCGAGGTCCCTGTGCCTCATTTCATGATGGCTGGCGAGGGGCCGGCGGTAAAGGCTTGGACGCCGTGGATCCTTTTGTTGGACCGGCTTCCACGGCGTCACTATGACGTGGTGGCGGGATTCGAACCCGCGTGCGCTGCTTTGCAGGCAGCTCCCTGGCCTCTTGGGTACACCACGTGCCAACGACACTAGGTTCACCGACGGTGGCAGGGCAAAGTTTGTTGCCCGGATGGTCGCAGGGCTACGGGAGGTTGCGGTGGACGACGGAAGATTGCGTCCGGCGCTACCTCCTGTTGCGTCCGACGCTACGGAACGTTGCCCCGGGTTGCTGCCGGTGACGGGGCCGTCCGTTGGCCGCGGGCAGACAACTTTGAGAGGCCGTAGGCGATCAACAGGGTGAGAATCGCAGCGGTGGTGTGGGTGTAGAGCATCAGATCGCCCGTGTGGGCGGCGCCGGTGTCTGTCGAGGCGACGTCCGGCGTACCAACGGCCCCGGTCTCCGCCGGCGCTGCATCAACCCGGTCTGCGTCCACTGTCCCTTGGCCTCCCCTGTGCAAGTGATCCAGGAAGCCGACGCCCGGAAACGATCCCCCGAACGCCAGGAAGCCGAAGTACAGCAATTGCTGGGCCGCGCCGCATACGAGCAGTAACAACAAGGGCCCGTGGATCCATCGGGCAACCAGTTGCGCAGCCAAGGCCGACAATGCGGCGAAGGCCAGCAGTACGGAAATTGCCGGGGCACTGCCTCCGGACACGATGTGCGCAACGAGGCCCAACGCAACGGCCACCGGTCCGGCCGCCCACGCCCACTTGTCCTGCACAGGAACTGCGCCCATCCACATCCTTCCCTCCACACAGGCTAAGGGGAGGATGTCGCCTAAGAACAGGGTCTCGAAACACCTACGCCAGGAGCGTGTTCACCAGCCGGGCAGCCACTTTCGCCGTGCGGGCATCAACGTCGAACCCGGGATTCAGCTCGGCAACGTCCACGTGCAGGAGCTTGCCGCTCGCAGCAACCTGCTTGCAGACGGCGTTGATGATGGGCAGGGGCACGCCATAGGCCGCGGGTGCGCTGACGCCGGGAGCCACCGACGCCGGAAGCACATCCAGATCGATCGTCAAATACAGCACATCCACGCCGGCCAGGAAATCGGCCACGAACGCTTCCACGGCTTCGGCCGAGCAATCCTCGTCCAGGAGGTACTTCACGCCCAGTCGGTCGGCGGTGTCGAAGAGCGTCCTCGTGTTGTTGGGTTCCGAGATACCCACCACACCATATTGCAGCTCCCGCCCGGCGACGGCTTCCTCCCGGGCCATCTGCAGGAACGGCGTGCCCGAGCTCGGCGTGGGTTCATCGCGCAGGTCAAAGTGGGCATCGAGGTTGAGGACACCCAGCCGCTTCCCACTGCGCACAGCCTCGGAACCGGCAACGCCAAGGTAGCTGGCAAACGCGGTTTCGTGCCCGCCGCCTAGCACCACGGTGAGATTCCCGTCGTCGAGCAATCCCGCGATGGCGCGCCCGGCGCGCTCCTGGCCAGCCTCCAACGAGTCGTCCTCCACAACTACGTCGCCGGCGTCGAACACGTCACGGTCCAGGTGGTACGCCATGGGGCCGAGAGCCTTGCGGATGGCGGCGGGAGCCGCGGCGGCACCAACCCTGCCCTTGTTGCGTCGTACGCCTGCGTCGCTGCAGAAACCCAGCACGACGGCGGGACGCGAGGCTGTCGCGGTGCCCGCCCCGGTGTGGGGTGCTATGGCCTGCCACCAGCGGCGGTGCTCATCGCCCTCGCCATCGAAGCGGCCGGTCCACGGCGTTGGGGTGACGTCTACGGTGAGGCTGCTGGTTTCCATGCTTTAAGCACACCTGAGTCCGTGTGCCAAAACGAGCGCGGAAGGCTGGCGGGTGTCTGGAATTTCAGATCCACCTCCCCGCGAGATGGCACTTAATGACAATGCGCGGGCCAAACATTGTCATTAAGTGCCATCTCGGCGAGGGGCTACTTGACCCCCAGCAGCTCCTCCACGGTTCCAATGCCGAAAAAGAGCAGGAACGCGCCAGCCACGGCCCACATCAGCGGGTGAACTTCGCGGGTGCGGCCTTGGAACGTGCGGATCAGGACGTAGGAAATGAAGCCCGCACCCAGGCCGTTGGCGATGGAGTAGGTGAACGGCATGAGGGCGATGGTCAGAAACGCCGGGATACCGACGCCCCAGTCCTGCCAGTCGATCTTGCCTACCTGGGACACCATCATGAAGCCGACCACCACCAGTGCGGGGGCAACAGCCTCGAAAGGAACCAGGTTGATCAGGGGCGTGAAGAACATGGCCACCAGGAACAGCACACCCGTAACGATGGAAGCCAGGCCGGTGCGTGCACCCTCGCCGATGCCCGCGCCGGATTCCACAAAGATCTGGTTGGACGACACGGACGCGCCACCACCCACGATTGCGCCAAGGGCATCCACCTGAAGGACGCGGTCCACGTTGGGAATGTTGCCGTGCTCGTCGACGGTTCCGGCCTCGTTGGCGAGGCCCACCATGGTGCCCATGGCGTCGAAGAAGATGCTGAGGAGGATCACGAAGGCCAGCAGCGCAGCGGCGATGAAGCCGAGGTGCTCAAAGGCTCCGAAGGGGTTGGCTTTTCCGATCAAGGAAAGGTCCGGGGCGCCCCACTCCGAAAACGTGGGCGCAACGAGGGACCAGCCGCGCGGGTTGACCTTCTCACCATCAAAGCTCGGGCCGATGTGCAGGGTGAATTCGAGAATGGCGGCCAAGGCCGTGGACACGACGATGCCGATCAAGATAGCCCCGCGGACCTTTCGGACCACCAACGCGATGGTCAGGATCAAACCCACGGCGAACACCAGCGTGGGCCAGCCCATGAGCTTGCCATCCACGCCGAGACCGAGGGGAACAGTTGTACCCGCGGCGTCGGGAATCCGGCGGACAAACCCTGCGTTGACCAGGCCGATCAGGGCGATGAAGAGGCCAATGCCCACTACGATTGCCGTCTTCAGAGCCTCAGGCACGGCCTTGAACACCGCGGTGCGGAACCCTGTGAGCACCAGGATCAGCATGGTGACGCCTGAGAGCACCACCAGGCCCATCATGTCCGGCCAGGTCAGCTCGGGGTGAGACGCTACGGTTACCGCCACGAAGGCGTTGACGCCCAGCCCTGTTGCTACGGCAAACGGGTGCTTGGCCCATGCGCCCATGAGGATGGTCAGGACGCCGGCCACGAACGCCGTGGTGGCCGCGACCGCAGTGAATCCGAGGGACGCTCCGCTCGAATCGGCCCCGGAAAGGATCAGGGGGTTCAGCACCACGATGTAGCTCATGGCAAAGAACGTGGCGAACCCGCCGCGGATTTCCCTTGAATACGTGGATCCTCGTTCGGAGATCTTGAAGTAGCGGTCGATGGCAGAACCTTGTTTAAGCATGAAGGTCTCCGGGGATCGGGGGAGTGTGCCCTCAAATCCTATGCCTGCCGATGCGGGACGCCTTGGCAATTCGCCTAGTCTGTAAGGAAGCCAACACTAGGAGAAACCGCCCCATGCGTACCATCCGCCCGCTCCAGGCCGCCGTCGTTGCTGTCCTTGCTTTCGTGTCGGCGCTGCTGTTCGCAGCCGCCCCGGCATCCGCCCACGACGTCGCCGAGTCCACGGCTCCGGCGAACGGTGCCAGCGTGACGGAAGTACCGGCGTCGGTCTCCATTACCTTCAACAACCCGCCGCTGGCCATCGGGTCCGGGGTCACGGTAACCACTGGCGGCGAGAACTGGGCGGACGGCGCGGTTGAGATCATCGACAACCAAGCCGTCCAAAAGTTGCGCCCCGGGGCGCCGGCAGGGGAGTACACCGTGACCTGGCGGGTGGTCAGCTCAGACTCGCACCCCATTGAGGGCACCTTCACGTTCACCGCCACGGGTGGAAGCACGACGACGGGAGGCAGTTCGGCGGGTGCGTCACCCTCGGCTTCGGCCACCTCTTCGGCCGTGGTGCCGACGGCGGGAACAGCGGCTCCCGGCGCGGAAAATAACGAATCGGAACCGGCCGCATCCCAGCCCTTCCCCTGGAGCATTGTGGGCCTGGCGGTCGTGGCGGTCGGTCTCGTGATCTTCCTCGCTGTTACCGCCCGTAAGAAACTGGCTGCGAATGACGCCGAGGACGATAATCCCGCGGAATGACGGGACTTTCTACATAGCGTCGAAGGTCTCGAATCGGTCACCGCGACACGCGGAACTTGAACTTCTCGTTACTCAAATGTGACTTTGACGTGATCGTCGCGTACGGTAGTACCTGTGCCCGATCCATGTACGGGGCACTTCCGGCCTGATTGCCTAGCTCTGCCGCAGTCCGGAATCCGTTCGCAGACAAACCTACGGCAGAGACGGGGAACCCAATTTGGGCCGCTTTCAAGTGCGCCCTTGGGGTGAAGTCACGAAGCTTCCGCTGAACAGCGGGGGATAGTGGCCGGGTGACTCCCATCCGAATCCGACAGCTAACCTCGCAGGCATCGGGAGAGGCTTTTTCATGTCTTCACGCATTCTTCGCGGCCGTCGTAAGGCGGACAGCGCACGTCCCAATCCGTTCATCTCCATCTCCAAGGCTGTTGCCAGCAACGCTTCGGGTGCAGGCCGCCAGGCTGCTGTTATCGCCGCAGCTTCGGGCCTCGTCCTGACCGGCTCCATTGCTGCCCACGCAGCGGAGACCCCGGCACAGGCACCTGTGGAGCGCGACTCCAGCCCCGCCACGGTGGCACAGGCCGTTTCCGAGGCCCCCAACAAGGTTGTCACCGCCGCTGCAACGGCCACCGTCAACTTCGAGCGTCCTGCTGTAGCCTCGGTTGCTGCACCGGTCATCGAGAAGCCGGCCCCTGCTCCGGCACCCAAGAAGGCTGCAGCCACCACCACCGCCGCAGCCGCTCCGGCCAAGGCGACGGCAACCGCAACTGCGACCGCTCCGGCTCCGGCCGCTCCTGCTGCCGCAGCTCCGGCCGCCGGTGGCGTCAACGCCGCCATGGTTGCCTCGGCCTACGCCCAGATCGGCATCTTCCAGGACTGCACCGCCATGGTCGAGAAGGCCCTCGGTTCGGCAGGTATCCCGGTTGGCGACCTCGGTCCCATGCAGTTCATGAACTACGGCAAGGTCGTCAGCGACCCCCAGCCGGGTGACATGATCGTCCAGTCCGGCCACGTTGCCATCTACATCGGCAACGGCCAGGCCATCAGCGGTGGCATCAACGGCAACCAGACGGGCATCCACCCCATCAGCTGGCTCACCGCAACGGGTCCCCTGACCTACGTACGCGCCGGCGCCTAAGCCTCACGTTCAAAGGCCGGTGCCTTCAACGACTTACGTCGTCGGAGGCACCGGCCTTTGGGGTTAAGCTTGCTTGAAAATTTGCCTGGGAACTTGGTTCAGACCATGGCCAGGCCGGGTCCTGCGGGAAGCGCCACCCTGGAAGAGATTGCCTGTCCCACAGCCTTGGCCTGACGGAGTACTTCCTTCGGAGAAGGCGTGACCAGTTCCCCGACACCCACCAAATGCATGCCGACGGCCCGCATGGCTGCCACGAAGTTTTGGCCGATGGAGATTCCCAGCTCCGTGAGCATCCGGCGAAGCTGGCTTTGTGCGCACCGCGTCACCACAATGTGGTCCGCCAACAAGACGCCGTTGGCCGTGTGCACAGCCCACTGGCGTGCTGCGGGCTCAAAGGACCCGGAAGCGCTGACGCCGAGAAAGTCCAGGCGAACGGCCCGCGTGGTGTTACGTACATCCAGCTGATGGCTCGCGGCATAGTTGCGCAGGTGGCGGAGGATTTCGTTGCGTTCCTGCATCGCGGCGGGGTCCGCGGCGTCGCAGCGTTGCAGCATTCCGGTGTGGAGGGACGGTGCCGTTGCGGAAAGGCTTCCCAACCCGTCCACCACAATGGAGTTCACGCCGTAGCGGCTCAGTTCGCTGGCCACTGCCAAGCCGGAAAGACCGGCTCCGATGACCACGGTAGTGGTACGTTCCGTGCCGGAATCAGGCGCGTATGACACTGCTTGGTTCCTCCTTGACGTTGTGCCCGGGGGCATCGCATGGACAGCGTCCGGGTTCCCCAAGCGGCCGCAAATAAATGGCCGGTTTGTGTCCTGGGACACCTTTGCCGGCCATTCGGTGACTCGAACATTACCCAACTTTTTCTGCCATGGATAGCCTTCCCTTCAGCGTGTTTTGGTTGTTCATCCGGAGCGGAATCCGGGACGTGCGGCTGACCGCATCCAGAGGGTGTTTCGTGGTACGGGCAGGGTCCTGGAAACCGCTCTGGAAACCGAGCCCTGACCGTTATGCACATAGCACAGAGTCGCCTTGATTCGACCTTGCCAACCGAGAATAGTGGGGATTGGAGGAAGAAACCCAACGTTCCTTCGGCCCCGGCCATTTGTAGCAATGCGGCGAGGATCACCGGTCAGGAGAACCTCTGGCAGAATGGCCGGAACATCAAGCAGTAGGTGGAGAGGCGGGCCCCATGGACCAGCACGGTAGACACGTTGAAGAACCACGGGACGGTGACCAGGCCATAGCGCCCGGTGGAATCGTCGTCGGAGTCGACGGTTCCGAACACGGTCAATGCGCCCTTGTGTGGGCGGCCCGCGAAGCGGAACGTCGTCAGCGTCCGTTGCATATCGTCACGGCCTATTCAGTTCCTATCTTCGCGGCCTCCGGTTTGGACGGCGGCTATGCCACTGTTGACGATTCCGTGATCCGTGAGGGCGCGGAAGCGATCGTTAAGCAGGCCATGGACAAGGTGGCCGGATACGGCATCGATGTGGACGCTTCGGTGGAGAACGGAGACGCAGCAGGTGTTCTGCTGGATCTCTCGGCGGATGCCGAGCTCCTCGTCTTCGGCAGCCGTGGCCGGGGCGGCTTCGTGGGACGCCTGCTGGGTTCCGTGAGCAGCGCTTTGCCCGCGCACGCCAAATGCCCCACCGTGACAGTTCCGCTGTATTGCGCCGACCGCTTGGGCGAAAACACAGAGGACAAACACATCAAGGCAGAGCATGCCAAGGCCGGCCCGCGCACTGTTGAAAATATCGTGGCCGTAGGCGTGGACGGTTCCGAGCAGGCCCGGGTCGCTGTCCTTGAGGCAGCGGAGCAGGCCCAGCGGATGGGAGCCAAGCTCCGCGTCATCTGTGCCGTTCCGCAATACAGTGGCTCGCTCGCCTGGGTGCCTGCACCCTTGGACCGCGACGCATTGTTCGCGGACATTAGAGTTCAATTGGATGCGGGCGTAGCTTGGCTGCGAAGCCATTTCCCTGAGTTGACGGTGGAGACGGATCTCAAGGATGGTTCACCCGTGGATGTCCTGGTTGAGGCCAGCCGTGGTGTGGAACTAGTGGTCCTGGGAACCCGTGGTCGTGGTGGTTTCGCCGGGATGCTTCTGGGTTCCACGTCCGACGGCGTACTGCACCATGCCAAAGGCCCGGTGCTGGTAGTCCCTGATCGTGAGGATCCGCGGCTCGCAGACCGGCCCAAGTTCGGGCCCATGCTCGGCGCGGCCTAAAGTTCCCGCGCCGCCCACATGGAAAGCCAGCAGCCCGGACCACACATGGCAGACGGCAGGACGGACTCCGGTTCACCCGAATCGGAGTTCATTCTCAACATCGGGAGCATCCGCTCAAACATGCTGCCGGAGGTTGGTGGCAAAGCCGCCAACCTGGGCGAACTGAGCGGCGCAGGCTTTCCCGTTCCGCCCGGCTTCTGCCTCACTACGGCGGCCTATCGGCAGGTGCACCAGGCAACGGGCATGGAGGAAGTCGCTGCGGCACTGCAGATGTCCGATGCCGGGGACGTCGACCACCTGAATGCCCTCGCTGCCCGTGCCAGGTCCATGGTTCTGGAAGCCGGAGTCCCGGCGGAGGTCGCCGGGGCAGTGACTGCTGCCTACCGGACCTTGGGAGAGCGTGTTCCCGTTGCGGTGAGATCGTCAGCCACTGCCGAGGACCTGCCGTTCGCGAGTTTCGCCGGGCAACAGGACACGTTCCTGAATGTCGTAGGAGTGGATGCAGTCCTTGACGCTGTGAGTCGATGCTGGGCCTCGTTGTGGACGGATCGGGCCGTAGCCTACAGGACCACCAACGGCATCGACCATTCCGCGGTGACCTTGGCCGTCGTCGTTCAGGAAATGGTTGACTCGGCGATTGCCGGTGTCATGTTCACCGCCAACCCTGTGACGGGGAAGCGCCATGAAGCTGTCATCGATGCCAGCCCGGGTTTGGGCGAGGCCGTGGTTTCCGGGGCTGTGAATCCGGATCAGTACTTGGTGGACACGCAGAACAACTCCATTCTCAAGCGGACGGTGGGTGATCGTCAGGTGGAGATACGATCCCTGCCGGGCGGGGGCACGGAACGTATTGAACGGACGGAGGCCTCGGCCCAAAGCCAACCCTGCCTCAGCGATGAACGCATCAAGGACCTTGCCGCGTTGGGCAGGCGTGTGGAGGCCCACTACGGAGCCCCACAGGATACGGAGTGGGCCATGGATGCTTCGGGGAAGATCTGGCTGACGCAAGCTCGGCCGATCACCACCTTGTACCCGCAGCCTTCCCGCAAATCCGGTGCCCCCGCAGACCAGGCTTTCCTGAACTTCAGCCTGGCCCAAGGCCTGACGCGGCCGCTCACGCCCATGGGATTGGCAGGCATCCGGCTCATCGCATCGTGCGTGGCCCGCACAGCGGCTTTCGACGTCCCGGACCCACGCTCGGGTCCATCGCCGTACTACGAGGCCGGCCAGCGAATCTTCTTCGACTTCACGTCGGTGCTGCGGAGCCGTGTGGGGCGGGCGATCGTTCCACGGGTCTTCGACATCATGGAGGCCAGATCAGCCAGGCTGATCCGCGGCCTGTTCGATGACCCACGATTCCCTGTGACCATCAAAACTCCGCTCAGGGTTATCCGGCACGTTGGCACGGTGGCCGCCAAGTACAAGGTGCCTGAATCCGTGGCCCGGGCGCTTTTCCGTCCCGACGCCGCCATGAAACGGGTAGGGCAGCTCAACGGGGAACTCCGCGATGCATTCCAGGTTCCCGCTGACGCCACCCCGCAACAACGTGTCGCCCACGCCGAACGGATCCTCGGGACCGAGGTCTTTGCCACAGTGCCGCGCGTCTTGCCGCTTCCCGCGGTGGGGTTCGCGATGTTGGCACTGGTGGGCAAACTGCTCGGTGAGCAGGCTTCATACGCGGACCTGCAAACTGTAATCCGGGGACTCCCCAACAACGTCACCACGGAGATGGACCTCGCACTCTGGCAGCTTGCGTCGGAGCTTCGGGAAGACCCCGACGCCGTAGCTGCCTTCAGCGGGTTGTCGGCGGCCGAGCTTGCCCGGCAGTACAAGGACGGAAGACTTCCTGCCGTTGCCCAGGCCGGACTGGGGTCATTCCTGGGCCGCTATGGCCATAGAGCCGTGGCCGAGATCGACCTCGGCATGCCCCGCTGGGCCGAGGACCCAACCCATATTGTGGGTGTCCTGGCCAATTATTTGAGGCTTGAAGATGGCGCGTCTGCACCCAGCCAGCAGTTCGACAAAGCAGCCCGGGAAGCGGACAAGCAAGCCGCGCGGCTGGTTGCGCGGGCAAGGCTGAAGAGCCCGCTGCACGCCAAGCTCGTGCGAACAGCCTTGGACCGCACTCGCAGGTTCGCGGGGATGCGGGAGCTGCCCAAGTACAACCTCGTCCTCGGGCTTGCGGCCGCCAGGGAACAGTTATTGGTTGTGGGCAAGGAACTGGAGGGCTCCGGACGGATTGCCTCCGGGGAGGACATCTTCTTCCTGGACCTTAACGAGGTTGAACTGGCTTTGGGCGGTTCACCCGTGCACGGACTGGTGGCCGAGCGCCGGGAGGCATATGAACGTGAGCTTCGTCGTCGTCACATACCCCGCGTATTGTTGTCCGACGGAACGGAGCCTGAAGCTGCTTCGACGCCGGTTCATGGTCACCGCAGCACTCCGGGCACCCTTGCAGGTTCGCCCGCCTCCGCTGGTGTCATCACAGCGCCGGCCCGCGTCATCCTGGACCCCGTGGGCGCTCATCTGGAACCGGGGGAGATCCTCGTGGCTCCGTCAACCGACCCCGGGTGGACGCCATTGTTCCTGACCGCCGGCGCACTGGTCATGGAGATGGGCGGCCCCAATTCGCACGGCGCTGTTGTGGCCCGCGAATACGGCATCCCCGCCGTGGTCGGCGTGCCCGACGCAACCACGCGCATCAGTTCAGGCCAACGCATCACAGTGGACGGAGCCGCAGGGACGGTGACCAAGGAATCGTAGAGACAAGGGGTTCGCAGGCTGGCCTGCCGGCCTAGGCGTGTTGGTGCGACTCGTGCTCGGAATGGCTGACGGGCTCCAGTTGGAACGTGCAGTGATCTGTATCGAAGTGCCTGCCCAAGCAAGACCCTAATTGGTCGAGGATGCTGTCTGCCCCTGTGGCATTCAGGACGGCGTCCTCCACCACAACATGCGCGGAAAAAACCGGCACCCCGGAGGTAATGGTCCAGATGTGGATATCGTGCGCGTCCACCACGCCATCCACGGCCAGGATATGCTCGCGGATCATGTTCACTTCCACACCCTTGGGCGTGGCCTCCAGCAGGACGTCCACTACGTCCCGCAGCAAATGCCAGGCGCGGGGGATGATCATGACCGCGATGAGCAGTGAGGCGATGGGGTCCGCGGCAGTGAAACCGGTGGTCATGATGACGACGGCTGCCGCGATGACGGCGATGGAGCCGAGGAGGTCGCCGAGGACCTCCAGGTAGGCGCCCCGGACGTTAAGGCTCTCCTTTTGGGCGCCCTGCAGGATCAGGAGGGAAACGAGGTTGGCCACAGCACCCAGGACCGCAGCCCACAGCATCACGTCTGTGTGGATCTCGGGTGACTCCCCGAACCGCCTGACGGCCTCAATCATGATAACCACGGCGATGACGATAAGGATGAGGGCATTGGCCAACGCGGCCAGCACTTCAGCCCGTTGGTAGCCGTAGGTGCGCTGGTCGCTTGCGGGTCGCGTCGCGATCCAAGCGGCCATGAGGGCTATGAAGACACCTGCTGCGTCGGACAGCATGTGGCCTGCGTCGGCAAGCAATGCCAACGAGCCCGACAAAACGGCGCCAACCACCTGGATGCCCACCACGCCCAAGGTGATGGCCAGTACGGCAATAAGCCGCTTGCGGTGTTTGCCCGTAGCTGTTACTCCGTGGGAGTGGTTGTGGTCGTGCCCCATGTTTATAAGGCTAGCCCCAGCCGAGCTCATGCAGGCGGTCGTCGTCGATGCCGAAGTGGTGCGCGATCTCGTGGACCACCGTAATGGCTACTTCATCGATCACTTCCCCGCGCGTAGTGCAGATATCCAGGATGGGCTGGCGGAAAATCGTGATCCGATCCGGCAGGGAGCCCGCTTCCCACCACGAATCACGCTCGGTCAACGGCACGCCCTCATACAGTCCCAGCAGGACGGTGTCCGGGTCTTCACCCGGTTGCGGCGTGTAGTCGTCCTCGATGAAAATCGCGACGTTGTCCATGGCACTGGCCGCTTTGGGCGGTATCAGTTGGAGGGCATCGCTCACGGCTTCCTCGAATTCCTCCGGGGACATCTCGAACGGAGCACCATCGGGGAGCCCTTCTTCCTCGACAGGACTGTGTACGGCATTGCGGTCCGAGAGCGGTGATGACGGGCGCTCGCCGTCAGGAACGATGGGCAGGCCGGGAGGAAGATTCACGGGCATGATTCGACTGTAGTCCGCGGAACCACCATTGACGCTATGTGTGATGGGAGATACAGTTTTCCGGGTTCGGTTATGCGTATAACTAACCCCATCGACTCCCATCCGACGACAGGTACCCATGACCCGCCAAGGCAATAAGCACGGCCCCACGATGCACGACGTCGCGGCCGCTGCCGGAGTGTCGCAAGCGACGGTTTCGTTGGTCCTCAACGACGCCGGCGGGGCAAGGTTTTCCGAGCACACCCGGCAACGCGTGCACGAAGCTGCGCAGCAAATGGGCTACCGCACCAATGCGCACGCGAAAGTCCTGCGCGACGGCGTAGCCGGAATGATCGGCTTCGTGGGAGACCACGTGGCCACAGCGCCGTTCGCCGGCAAGATCATCGAGGGTGCCCAAGCCAGGGCATGGGAAGCCGGGATGCTCCTGCTCACCATCAACACCGGCGGGGACCACGACCTCGAAGCCGCTTCCTTGGAGGCCATGCTCTCGCACAAGGTGGCCGGGGTTGTCTACGCGTCCATGTATCACCGAATGGTCGATGTCCCGCGCGCCTTGGGTGAGGTTCCCGCCGTCGTACTTAATGCCCAGGACCGGAGCGGCAGGTTCCCGAGCATCGCGCCGTCCGAAGTGCTGGGAGGTTACACCGCCACCAAGCGGCTGCTCGACGCCGGCCACCGCCGGGTTGCTTTCATCAACATCGGCGACGTCGAAGAAGGGCTGCCGGCCGTCGTCGGGCGTCTTGAAGGCTACCGGAAGGCGCTGGCCGAGGCAGGCATCCAGCCCGACGACGAACTCCACCGTCCGGGCGACGGGCACGAAGACGGCGGCTACCGCAACACGCTTGCCCTGATGGAAGACGGGAATCCGCCAACCGCCATCTTCTGCGGCAACGACCGAACAGCCTGGGGCGCCTACCAGGCGCTCGCTTCCCTCGGTTTGTCCGTTCCGAAGGATGTTTCCGTGGTGGGCTTCGACAACCAGGATTCCCTGGCGCCCTACCTCCGGCCGGGACTGACTACCCTTGAACTTCCCTTTATCGACATGGGACGGCGTGCCGTGGAGCTGATCCTCTCAGGCATGCCCTCCCCGGGTCACACTGAATTGTTCGAATGCCCTTTGGTCGAACGGCATTCCGTGGCCCAACCCTCGCACCTCCCAACCAACGAACAGGAACCGTATGACCGCCAACCCTTCCCTCGCACCCGAGCCCCTCGACGTCGTCGTGGTTGGTGAGGCGCTCATCGACATCGTGCAATCACCGGACGGGCAGACCGAATACCCCGGTGGGTCACCGGCAAACGTCGCCTACGGACTCGGCCGCCTGGACGTTAAAGCCGGCCTGTTGACGGCGATCGGCCGCGACGAGCGCGGCGACGCTATCACTGAGCACCTCCAAAGCGCCGGTGTGGTTTTGCTGCCCGGGTCGAAATCACTGGGCAAGACGGCGACGGCTACCGCACAGATTGCCGCCGATGGCTCCGCGGAGTACACGTTCGACATTGACTGGGCCCTCGCACCGATCACGCTGCCCTACGCCCCGAAGATCCTGCACACCGGATCCATCGCCACGTTCCTTGAGCCCGGCGCGCACGTGGTCCGCAGCTTGTTGGAGCAGGCGCAGGGCGGGTGCATGGTTACCTATGATCCCAATATCCGCACCGACCTTCTGGGCAGCCACCACGAGGCGCTGTCGCTGTTCGAGGAACTGGTGCCGCTCACTGACGTCGTGAAGTTGAGCGAGGATGACGCCCGCTGGCTGTACCCGGGCAAGGCCCTGGAGGACACCGCCGGTCACCTCCTGGCCCTTGGAACGGGACTGGCGGTGGTGACCCAGGGTCCCAACGGTTCGTTGATGGCCACCCGGCAGATGCAGCTCAATGTGCCGGCCATCCCCTCCGACGTCGCGGATACCATCGGCGCGGGTGATTCCTACATGTCGGCGCTCATCATGGGGTTGCTCCTGCGGGGCAGCGACGGGCTGGCTCCCACCGTGCTGGAACGAATCGGCACCACGGCGTCCATGGCCGCGTCCATCACCGTGGGCCGTCCCGGCGCCAACCCGCCCACGCATCGCGAGCTCCTCGCCGGCATGGCACGCTAGCTTTTCGCCGCGGCGCCCGTCCTCGGCTTGGACGTGCGCCGCGTGAGGGCCACGCCGAGCAAACACACCACACCGCCGATCAGCCCCCAAATCGTGGGGACTTCCTGCAGCACCGCCCAGGAGATCAGGATCGTGGTCCCGGGGACCAGGTACGTAGTGGCGGCCAGCTTCCCGGCGGAGATCAAGGACAGGGCGTAAGCCCAGGTGGTGAAGGCGATGGCCGTGGGGAAAATGCCCAGGTAGACCAGCCCGAGGGTGGCCGGCAGGGGCGCCGATTGGATCTCACCCACCAATTGCCCCGTCCACGGCAGGCAGCAGACCGTGCCCACCATGATGCCGAACCACGTTGCCTGCCCGGCGGTGAATTTCCGCAGCACCGGCTTTTGCAGGATCGCGCTAACCGAGGCAAGCACAGCGGCAAGCAGGCACAACAGCACACCGGCGACATCCGCCGTCGAACGTTGTCCGGAACCCAAGGCGATCATCGCGACGCCGCAGAACGCTACGCCGCTTCCGATCAGCAGCCACCGCGGGAAGCCCTCCTTGAGGACCACGCCCGCAAGGACCGCGATGAGGATCGGCGACACATTGATCAGCATGGCGCTGGTGCCGGCGTCGAGCATGTGTTCCGCCGCGTTCAGGGCCACGTTGTAACCGGCGAACCACATCACGCCGTACGCGACGATTGGCAGCCACTCACGGCCGCTTGGCCACACCTTCAGCGACGGCAGCACCACGATTCCAAGAACGACGGCGGCAACCGCCAGCCGTCCGAGGGTCAAGGACCCGGGTGAAAAGTTTGGACCCACTGCGCGGATCCCCACGAACGCAGAGGCCCACAGGATTACGGTCACGGCAACGGCGATGATGCCCGATTTGCTGATCCGTGCTGCCGGCGCGGGGGTGTTGCGCGGAGGCAGGTCGGAGGACGGCTGGCCGGGTTCGGCCGGGGTTGTGGTTGTCATAGAGCCAATCTAGCCCCGGGCCGGTGGGCTCGGCTGGCGGTTTTCGGTCGCGTCACGGCAAGAAACTGCCATTGTTTTACGGCGGCCCCGGCGACGTGTCCGAGGTCACGCCGCCCTCGATTTGGGAATATCGGTGACTATGCTCTAAAGTTTTAGAGTCCAGTTCGGACGAGCGAGAGCTGAAAAGAACGCATAAAGCGTTGTTTCCTGCTGCAAAATCCGAATTGAGTTCAGGCCCCCATCGTCTAGCGGCCTAGGACACCGCCCTTTCACGGCGGCGGCACGGGTTCGAATCCCGTTGGGGGTACGCAAGGCAAGTGGTAAATCGGACTGAAAAAGTCTGGTAAGCTGGAAGCCTTGAAAAAAATGCAGTAGAGATACTGCGACGCGGTAGAGATGCCGCAAGCAAGGCCCTGTAGCGCAGTTGGTTAGCGCGCCGCCCTGTCACGGCGGAGGTCGCGGGTTCAAGTCCCGTCAGGGTCGCTCTGAGCGCCGGAAGCAATTCCGGTTCTCATGGTGACATGTCACCTAGGCTCTGTAGCTCAGTTGGTAGAGCGTTCGACTGAAAATCGAAAGGTCACCGGATCGACGCCGGTCGGAGCCACCAGCGAAAACCCCGCAGTTCCCAGTCATATTGGGAATCTGGCGGGGTTTTTCTTTGTCTGATGCAGAGTCAGGATTCGGCTTGGATCGGGTCGAATCGGGAGAGTTTTGAGCCAGGGCTCTGGTATTCCCATGGTAGCTGGCGGCCCGACGCTGCCTCCCGGCCCCACCCGCGCAGCATGCCGGGGGGGGACAACCCCTATTCGAGTGTGACAACTCCCTGACTCTCTGGGATTTACCGACGGCTGTGACTTCTCCCAAGAACCGGGCTTCTCGTGATACTGCTTACGCGGCATCCCGCAGGGCCAGTCCGGCCCTGAGTATGTTCAACGCTGCATTGATGTCAGCGTCATCACGGTGCCCGCACGAAATACACAGAAAGATCTTGTGGTCTCGATTGGCCGGCTCTCGATGCCCGCATGCACTGCAGGTTTGAGAGGTGTAGGCGGGGTTCACTTGAATGAACTCGCGCCCGGCGCTTTCAGCCTTGGCGCAAATCAGATCCAGGAACAGACCCCAACCTGCATCGCGTATGGACCGGTTGAGGCCGGTCTTTGAGTTTCCTCCATTCGGGAGGTATCCGCCGTTTCCGTCAGGACGGGGTGCGGCCCGTCGGGTCATATTGACCGGCTTAAGGGCCTCCACGACTATGACATCGTAAGCATCCACGAGTTGTCGGGCAGTCTTGTGGAGGTAGTCTCGGCGTTGATTGCGTGTCTTTTGGTAGAGGCGGGCAACTCTATCCCATGCCTTCAGGCGCCTCCGGGAGCCGCGTTGGCACCTAAATACCTGGCGCTGGGCGCTGGCGATTTTGCCTGCTGAAGTGGCCCCGAACGTCGGGTTCTCGATGCGATGCCCGAGAGAGGTGAAGGCCAGTCCGTTCTTTCCGGTTGCGAGATCCAGCCCAATCATCGCGCCGGTTTTCGGAAGTGGAGCGGGTTGTTCTTGCTCGGCGACGAGGTGAACAAACCACCGATCGCCGTCGAGTTGCGCTGAAAGTCGCTTTACCTTCCCGATAACTGGACGATGTTGTTTGACCTTGACGTGACCAACGCCCTGAAACATGGCTCGGGTCTGTGTGGGATGGGTAACTGAATCCCACTTGGCCCCATCACCGTTGCGGTGTTCCACGGAGGTGAACCGGCGCGGACCCTTGTACCTTGGGTAGCCCGCCTTATTCTCCCCGGCCCGAATCCGGCGGAAGAATGCTTTAAAAGCTTTGTCCAGACGACGGAGCGTCTGTTCCTGGGCGGAGTAGGACCATCGAGCCTGATCGGGGTCGCTCGCGCGTATCGCCGTCAGCTGCGCATCCTGGTCCTTGAACCAGACTTGCTTCCTTCTCTTCCAAGCTTCTCTGCGCTCCTGCAGGGCGGCGTTGTAGAGGTCCCTGTGGTCGGCGAGCATGGCCCGCAGCAGTGCTTCCTGCTTCGACGTCGGATACATCCGGAACTTATACGACCGGATGATTTCGTCCACCCGCGGTCTTCATGTGGCGAAAGCCACCCCCTCGATAGGCGCCTAGTTCTGCCATGTGTTACTAGTGCGGCAGACAAAGCAAGTGTACTTCAACTGGCATTGAATAGTGCCTATACGTCCGCAGCAGTCTTCAGAAGAGCAAACGCTCCGATGGGCTGATCGGCGGGCGCTTGTCGGGGGTCGCATCCGGGAGATTCGCCTTGAGCAGGGTTTGTCACAAGAGGCCCTGGCGCTGGAATCAGGTCTGAGTCGCACTATGATCATCGGAATCGAGTGGGGCCGGAAGAGTGTTGCCTATGAGCGGTTGTGGGACATCGCGGCCGTCCTTGACTGTGACATCACGGACCTGTTTGTCCCTGCCCGGAGCCGCCCATTCGTCAACCCATACCGGGGTGGAAGCAGGGCGATGAGCAAGCCATAGGGGAACGGGAGCCATTGGATGACCTTTGCCCGGGCTGGACGATTGCGCTCTGTCGCAGACGTGCGCGCCCAGGGGCCCGGCATTGGGCGTGGGTACTTTGGCGTCAAGCGTTACCTACGCCGGAACAGTTGCTTTATGGGCGGATTGACTGCGGGTCCGGCCACGTTCTCGAACGGCTGACCGTCCAGCCCGTACGCGAAGGGCTCTCCACCGGGAGTGGCCCGACCAATGGGCAATCCCTGAAGCATGGCCCACAGCACTGTCTGCTCGCTCATTTGCTTGATTCCGAAGAGATCCTTAATGACAAGGTCAGGGGTGTCGGATGCGCGATGGTGTTCCAGTTCGCTGTTGCGGCGCGAAGTCATCGGCACCATGTGGTCAGGGCGCACGCACAGGGAGTTGCGGCACACATGGTCGAGCGTCAGGCGGTTCCCATGGCCGCCCATGAAGAGTCCATAGGAGTATCGATGGGCAAGCCACTCATGATTGTCTATGCTGATGACGCCGTAGCCGGGCCGCACTTCACCCGTTGGGCTGACACCCACCTTGTTAATTCTCCCTGTCCAGGGCCAGCATCCGAACAGGCCCGCCAGACCTTCCTGAGTTGGGGCAATTTGGCTCAGGAAGTTGCTCAGTGTGCGGGCCATCGCTTCGGGCGTCCGGATGGGCTCTTGCAGCAGCATTGGTTCATGCATCCGGCAATAGCCTTGGCGCGAATATCCGGACTCCAGCCGCGTCCGACAACCTGCTACCTTGCAAGTGGGCTTTTTCCGATGTTCTTGTCGATAGTGCATTTCGCAAAGCCCTTTGGCGTAATGCGGTCGCGGTGGGACGTAGCCTTGCTTGCCGAACTTCAACACCCTGCAGGTCACCGCCACTGGAACACCGGTGGCGAGCCAGCCCGGTGTCGGAACGGGACTGGATCGATGCGCACCTGGTCAACACCGCCTTGGATATCGATGTCGACGACCCGGCAGTGGGATGTTCGGTGATGTCTGTCAGCCACGGCTCGTTGGGAGCCGCGGCAGTGAAGTTCCGCTCTACCAGGTCGTCGTGGACCGGCGGCCCTGGGTTTGCGGTTCAGGCCACGATTGTTAAGAACACGGACCGGATGCCATGGTCCCTGCATAACCGTCGGACCTTGTTCTCGCCGGCCGTGATGCCTTTCTCGGGAATTTCGTCGGCGACAAACCGGTACCCGAATGCCGGGGCAAGCTCTACCTCTGCGCCGTGAAAGACGTCTATTCCGGCAGGATCGTCGGTTATTTGCTGGACTTGCGGACGAAGTCCTCGCTGGCCGTGGCCGTACTAGAGAAAGCGGTGCGGGCACGCCGCCAGACAGGAATCATAGTGCACTCGGCCCGAGGGTCCCAATTGCGCTCTCGCCGTTTTGTTAAATCACTCCGACACCATGGCCTGACAGGGTCGATGGGCCGGGTCGGTACGTCCCGACAACGCCGCCATGGAATCGTTCTTCTGCTGCTGCAAAAGACTGTCCTGGACCCCCAGCGGTGGGTCGCCCGGCAAGACCTCCGGCTGGCGGCCTAAGGCCCCGAGTCAACAAACCGGGGCAGTCCCACATTATGGCTGAGGGACTGCCAGCGTAGCTGGTGCCCCAATTGTGGCCCATTTACAAGCGAACTGAATCAACGTGTGCCCCTTCGCGGAAGTGGCCGACCGTCGATAGTCGTAGCAACCGCGGGTTCGGTCCTTTGCTTTTTATGTCGCGAATGAAGTCACGGTTCAGTTCCTCGAGTTGAGCGACCAGGTTGACGTCGTCGAATAGAACGACGTCGATACCGGCATCGCGTAACGCGAAGTAGCCCAGGCCCCGGATGGCTGGGTTCGGGTCGAGCATACCGATGACGACTCGCTTGAAGCGACGCTCAATGACGCGCTCAACACATGGCACTTTTAGATGGTTTCGCGTGGTACAAGGTTCCAACGTCGTGTAAAGGGTTGGGCCAACGAGCGTCGCGTCCTTAAGCTTCTTCTCAAGGAGCACGTACTCCGCGTGATCACCTGGGTCTTCTTCTCCGCGGTATGCCTCATCGATGGGAACTCCACTTGGACTGACAACAACTGCGCCCACCTTCGGTGATTTACGACCAGGCTCACTGACAGATTGCGTGCTCGATCAACGGCGAGTTCCATCATCTGTCGATCACTTGGTTTTTTATCACCTAATGATGCTAACGGGCGAAGCGACTTAACACAGGGATTACTTCTTTGGTGCCTTGGCTGCGGCTGCTGCCGGAATCCATCGGTAGAGGAGGGCACGGAGATCCCTAGGGCGTCTGCGACATCTCGAGGCTGTGTTCCGAAGTCGGCAGCATCTTCATGAAGGCTCTGGAAGATCGGTGTGGCTTTCCATTCCAACCAGCGCCGGCAAAGGCCGCTGGAGTCTTTACCCGTGGCGCGGTAATCGTTGTGGCAATGTCAGGGCGTTGTGTCAGACTGCCAACATGGCGCAGCCGTCGGACAAGTGGGGTTGGGAGCAGACAGGGCCGGTTTGGGGTGCCCGGGCTTTCGCGCCGCGGGGCGGTCAGGACCACCTAGGTCTGGGCTCGGTAAGTTCGGACCGGATCCTGCCGCTGTTGTCGCCGGGCGTCAACGTGCTGACGATTCATCCGCGCTACTGGTCGTTCTACTCATGGGTCCTGGACACCTTTTGGGGCACTGAGTTGCCGCGTACCCGGGCAGCGTTTCGCGATTTTTATCGGCCTCGGGAGGCTCTCTTCGCGATGGCTTGTCACGTCTGTGACGCGCTCGAGCACGCCACGTTGGGCGGCAACATCGTAGGGTCGATGCGGGTCCGAGGCCTGGCAGATCGTGATGAGTTTGATCCGCAGTTCGACTACAT
Source organism: Paenarthrobacter sp. NPDC089322 (assembly GCF_040684895.1). Classification (NCBI taxonomy): domain Bacteria; kingdom Bacillati; phylum Actinomycetota; class Actinomycetes; order Micrococcales; family Micrococcaceae; genus Paenarthrobacter; species Paenarthrobacter sp. NPDC089322. Next base: position 410,936 of record NZ_JBFBGW010000001.1, on the reverse strand, counting down.
CAAGGAACCGCTCGGCGGATACGGGCTGTACTACCGCTCCACCATGGAGATGATGGGCGCCCTGGTCGTGGCCGGCCCGGCCAACGGTTTCCCGTTTGACGCGCCGACCCCCGTGGGCAAGGCGCTGGCTGCGGCCTTTGGCCGGGCCGTCAAAGCCACAGTCTTGGGGCAGCGCATGGTGGACGATGGACTGGACGCCGTGGTCCCCCGCGATGACCTGGTCGCGTTCGCCCGACAGGCCTGCTTGTGTCAACTGCGGGTCGCAGACGAATTCGACCTGCCGCTCCTGCAGGACCTGTTCCTCCATGCCGGTGCGCCCGCGGAGTCTGCAGCTCGCCGGAACACACTGCGGCTGATTCTCGACCTGAGCCAGCCCAGCCAGGATGTGGGAATCGGCCGAACTCAGTTCCGCGAACTTATCTACTTTCGCACCCTCGGAGATGCGATCTATGAGCCTCAGTCCGATTTGGTGGCTGTGGCCCGCAGGTGGCGGATCTACCAGGCCCGAGAGTACTTCTCCTTCGCCTTCAACCGACTCTTCGGCTGGGTCGTGCGTCGAGGCCTTCAGGAGTCCGCCGACGGCCTCAGCTTGGTCCCCGCTGCCCGACTGTGGAACCTGATCGACGATGCTCTCGACAACAACGGATTCGCAACAGATCGCCACCTTGGAGGCCAAGGAGTCGTCGGTGCCGGGACGTCTGTGGCCGTGTTCGTCGATGCGATGTCTTCGATCGTCGATCTGGAACCTGGCCTCGACGCTCCGTGGCCGCGGGCCGAGCTGCTTGACGAGCAGGCACTTTACGACTCGTGCCACAACGTCGATGACGACGCTGAGACTGTGGTCGCCATGCTCGCGCTGCTGCTGTTATTGTATCGACGGTTCGGGACCCCTATCCGAACTGCCGAGCTAACCGCTGATCAGGACCTAGTCGCCGAAGGCCGGTCGCTGCGCATCGGCATGGCCCGATTCTTCACGTTGATGCACAGCAAGGTCATAGCCGGCGCCACTATGTCGGAGCTGGCGAAGTGGGTGATCAAGGACTTCGTGATAGTGCAGCACGAACGCGTCGCCACGAGCAAGCTCCCGGACGACACCTTCCGTTTCCGACGGGTCGGAGACCACATTCGGTTCTTCGTGCAGGAGGCGCCCGCCCAATTCAACAACAGCCGGTTCGACGCCCTAAGTGCGACCGTCCACGAACTCGGCCTGGTCTCCGCGCTCCGCGACCCGGCACACAGGTTGACGTCGGCGGGCCGCCGTCTCCTCCGAGACGGAGATCTACCGACCGGTGCGCTGGAGGAGGCAGTGAGTGAGTACGCATCCCAGCCGGGGCGGGCGTCATGAAGGACAGCACTCCGCAGCCCACACTGGTCCTGCCCGAGCTCCTACAAGGCCAGTGGTCCAGCTCGTTGATCCTCACTTACGGCGCGGACCTCGGTTTCTTCGAACATCGCTTGGCTGGCCAACTGGCCCGAGTACCGTTGCGGTTGGTGCTGGGCGACGGTCGAAGGTTGGGGGAGAAACTCGCCGAAGCTGCCACGACTGGGCAGCGCTTAAGGATGGCCAACCGGTCCTACCTGGCGGCGCCGATTCGCCACTCTAGGGCAGCACACGCCAAGCTCATCCTGCTCCTGGGGCCTCGCGAGGGTGTTCTCGTGGTTGGTTCGGGGAACCTCGGACACGATGGCTACGCTTCGCCCGGCGAGTTGTGGCATGTGTTCCGCTACCACGAGGAGCAGCCCCAACATCTGGATGAGTTCGCTTCCGCACGGGCTCTCATCGAAGGTTTGGCCATTCGGGAGCTGCTGGATCCACCAACGGTCGACCTGCTCCAGACGCTCTGGGGCATGGCTCCCTGGCTTCCCACCGCACCTATGGCATCCGCCGCCGTGCGCCACAACCTCGACCAGCCGCTGATCGACCAGCTTGCCGCTGTAGTTGACTGGCCGGTCCGCGAGATTATCACCCACGCACCGTTCCACGACCCAGAATGTGCGGCATTGGAGCGCCTCGTGGAATTGTTCACACCCGAGAGGCTCAGGGTTCTGGTCAGCAGGGACACTTCCGTTGACCCCAAACGTCTGGTTTCGGCATTATCGAAGACGACGAATGCGGCGCTGGAGATCATCGAGGTCGCCTCCGACCCCGCGGCCTACATACACGCCAAATGGATCCATCTCAAGGGCGACACCGCCGAGACGATCCTGACAGGCTCCGCCAACCTCTCCCGATCCGCACTCTTACGTACGGCGCACGATGGGAACGTTGAAGCCGGGATCATCACCACCGTAGACCCCGGCGGCTTCGCAGCGATCTACGACCAACTGCGGCACAGCGACGTCACTGACGCCACAGCGATTGGCCTGACTTTTCGCTCGACTGAAGAGACAGTGGAAGCGTCAGCACATCCGGTCGTGCTGTGGAGCCGACTCGACGGACGCCGCCTCACGATCATGTTCGACCGCGCCGTCGACGATGAACTCGAGCTCGTGATCTCCGCCTTCAGCGCGGGCGTCATGTGGACAAGGAAGCGCTTGAACGGCCAAATCGTGGAGTTTGACCTCAATGATGAGTCCGCCGCGGTGGTCGCCGAAGGTGGCGCCCTCACCATCCAAATCGGGAAGGATGCATCCAAACCCAGTTATAGCTGGCCGTACCAGCTGGCGGCTATCCGGGGACGCCTACAAAAGGCCGGCAGCCGGGACCAGTTGCAGCAAATCGGCAACCTGCCCGACCGTGATGCCGACCTCTACGCGCTCCTCCAGGAATTGGAGAGCAGCCTGGTCTTCGACCCCGTCTCTGCTTGGCGTGTTGCTCAACCGGGCAGCCAGCCAGCGGCCTCGAGCGGCATCGGCGAAGTCATCAGCTGGGAAGACCTCGACTGGAGCAGAGTCCGTCGCGATCCGCGCTTCACCGGATACCTCAAAAGCGGGCGATCCACCGGAGAGCCACTCACCGACATCCAACTCATTCTCGCCGCCATCGCCGGACGTTTAGGGGACCTCGGCGTCGAAACAACCACAGCGGGGGCCGGGGCGGAGGACGACTCTGAACTCGCCGACGAAGGAACCCAAGACGCCTCGGAAATTGCCGAGGATATCGAGAATGAACTCGACGATGAGCTCGCTCGCCGCTCCCTGAATGTGACCACCCGAACCCGCATGGCCTATAACCGCTTCGTGAAGCGGTACACGGCTGCCACCGGCGACCGTGCCTTCACCGACGAGCTCGGCCCCATCGTGTCCGCGAAGAACGCGGCTATCTTCAGCAACCTCCTCGCCAGCCTGCTGGAACGCGGCGCCGTCGACCCCAACCTCGCAGTCAAAGCCCAAGTAGTCATCTGGCGGCTTATCTGGGGAACGCCCGACGCACCAGGCCTTCTCACAAACCTTGAGGCCGACGAACGAACTCAAGTCGACAAGCTGCTCGAGGACACCAACGTCCGGGCGACGACCCTGCGCGCGATAGCGCGAACCAGTGGCCTCGATTTGGACCCGAATACTCGCACAGCCGTGCGCGACCAAGTGCGCGGCCTGATCGTCGACGACGACTTCGACCTCAATAGGAACCTCTTCACAACCGCGCAGCCGCAACTCGAGCTCGTTCAAGAACTCGTGGCGGTCGTGACCAACCTCGCGACGGAGTCGACCCCCGATGAACTTATCGTTTTTGTTATGGGTCCACTTGGGCTTAGGAATACCTCGGCTGAATGGAAACAACGCAATGTCCGGCGACGACTCGGGGCACGAACCATCGATTACAGATCTGATGTGCTCGAAGTTTTGGCACCGATTTCGTCTCTCACTCACGACATGGTGCGGCATGCGTTAGAGCGGCTCGCAGTTGCAGCCTTCCTCGGCGGGCTGGACGGGTCCTACCTACGAATCCGTTTCGCCGGAAACGGTTCAGACGTGGCCTACTGGGATCGGCAAGCCAAGGAAGGAGTCGTGATGGTGCAGCAGGTGGATCGCAGGATTGACACCTTCGACCCGCCGTGGCCTAAATGGCTAATCAAACTCAGAGAAGTCTCGGAAGCAATCAGAGTCAGCACAACATCTGATGCAGTGTAAGAATCACTCCGTCAAAGCAGACGTATTCGGAAAGGCAAAACTGCCTGGCACATTACTGACTGTTTTACCCCAGCTTGTAGGGTTCCCTCTGCGGGTTCCCCAACAATGATGGTGTCGCCAGACTGATGACGCTAGCTGGCCGTTGCAACCGCACGGAAGCAGTTGCCCTCTACGAGAGTGTAGTGGGTGCGCCCAACCAGGCCGCGCACTGGTAGGGGACACACCGGCGATGCCAGTGTCTCTGCAATCGCCATCCCGGAGTCTGCGTGTAGGTCCGTGACCCTGATTGCCGCATGGGATTCAACAGGCTACACCCGAAGTTCGACCCTCCAGCGAAGGCGACTGAGGAGCCACAACCCTCGGCGACGTCATGATGCCTTAAACCGACCGTTGAACAGCACTAAGGTGCCGTAGAGGAGTTCTTAGTAGTGCTTTACGTGCATTAGGTGAGGTAACGAAACACTCCCCAAACCGGGCTTTTCACGACGCAGCCTTCTCGATGGCTGGCGCCGAAGGTCGGTCGCCGGTTGGCCGATGAAGACTGAAATACTGCCGGGGCTCCGCAACCCAAGCAGATAAAAGAGGTGCGTAGATGTCGCTGCACGCCCGGTTCCTGACGGTCAAATTCCTCAGCTTCCCACTCTCGGCCGTCCAAATCACTCTTTGCCCATCTCATCCCATTAGATCGGGCTCGGCTGCGGCCCTCGATCGCCTATTGGCCTGAGGGACCGCAGTCGCCGCCCGTTTGGACTTCCTACGTACCGGCAGGAACGGCTATGCCGACGTACTGGGTGGAAAGGTATTCCTCAATGCCCTCAAGTCCACCTTCGCGACCGAGTCCGGATTGTTTTACTCCACCAAAGGGGGCTGCCGCATTAGAGATGATCCCTGCGTTCAGCCCCAGCATGCCGGTATCAAGCTTCTCGCTCATCCTCAAACCACGGTTCAAATCCCTAGTGAAAACATAGGCAGCAAGCCCGTACTCGGTGTTGTTGGCGAGTCGGATCGCTTCCTCCTCCGTTGAGAAGGTAACGATGGGTGCGACGGGGCCGAATATCTCTTCGGAGAGGATGGGAGACCCCTCGGTGACTCCTGTGAGAATTGTTGGCGCGTAGAAGTAGCCAGGCCCATCAATAGGGGCCCCGCCGGAAACTGCCGTGGCGCCGGCAGATACCGCCTCTGTCACCAAGAAGTGGATTTTGTCCCTGCTTTTGGCATCGATTATGGGCCCGATCTGTGCGCCTGGCTCCGTTCCGCGGGCGGTAGTCAGTGAGGCCATGCGTGCTGCAAATTTCTCCGTGAACTCGTCAGCGATTGACTCCTGGACGATGAACCGGTTCGCAGCGGTGCAGGCTTCGCCCATATTGCGAAGCTTCGCAAACATGGCGCCATCCACGGCGGCATCAATGTCCGCATCGTCGAAGACTACGAACGGCGCATTCCCACCCAATTCCATCGAGGTTCGAAGCACCATCTCCGAGGCATCGGCAAGCAGGCGCCTACCGACCTCCGTGGAACCGGTGAAGGATAGCTTCCGCAACCGGGAATCTTTGATCAGCGGTCCGGTCGTGGCGCCAGCCCTCGTGGACGGAACCACGTTGAGAATGCCGGCGGGAAGGCCGGCCTCTTGCATGACCTGGGCAAATAGCTGGGAAGTAAGTGGAGTCAATCTGGCTGGCTTGAGTACCACGGTGCACCCCGCGGCCACGGCGGGCGCGATCTTCCTTGTGGCCATAGCGAGGGGGAAATTCCACGGTGTAATCAGGAGGCAGGGCCCCACCGGCTTCTTCTGAACCAGAAGACGTGACTTTCCATCGGGCGAAACCGAGTAGCGGCCCCATGTGCGGACGGCTTCTTCCGAAAACCAGCGCAAAAACTCGGCCCCATAAGCGACTTCACCCTTGGCTTCGGTCAAGGGTTTGCCCATCTCAAGCGTCATAAGCAGGGCAAAATCATCGGCCCGCTCTGTGACCAACTCGAAAGTGCGGCGAAGGATTTCGCCGCGGTCCCTCGGTGCCACCGCGGCCCATGACTCCTGGGCGGCAACGGCTGCGTCGAGGGCAGCCAAGCTGTCTTCGGGGCCAGCGTCCGCGATGCTTGCCAGGACCTTGCCAGTGGCGGGATCTTCGACGTCGAATGTTGCGCCGGAGGTAGCCTGACGCCATTCGCCGCCAATCAGTAGGCCAGTGGGTACCGAGGCGAGCAACTCGCTCTCGCGCGGGACAAATGTCATCTTGTTCTCCTTGCCGGGTGGTGTCCTCAAATTCTATCGCTGTGCGGACGTTCTGTCTGTAATGCGGGAACATATGTTTCTTGCTTGGGGCTAATCCGCCCCGTATCGTCGATGTGAAAAGGTTGTCCGCGGGGTGAGAGAAGCAATATGACTGAGAATGCGGAGGCTTCCGCCGGAGGCATGGGCTTGGTGAGTAAGTCGGTCGCCGTTCTTCAGGCGCTGGCCGCGTCGGGGGAGCTCACTGTTGGGCAGTTGTCAGCGGCGACGGAGGAGCCCGTGAGCTCGCTGTACCGATTGCTCTCGTCGCTGGACGCGATTGGGTGGGTTGAGCAAGGCACCAAGCGCGGCAAGTTCCGCCTAGGCTTGGACTTCCTCCTGTTGGGATCTCGACTCGAAGCCCAACTTGACCTTCGCCGGCTTGCCCTCCCGGAACTGACCAGGCTCCATGAAGCCTCCGGGGAGACCGTGTTCCTCTGCATTCGTCGTGGCTTCTCGGCCGTGTGCATCGAGAGAATTGACGGGCGGGATGTCCAGATACACAGCCTTCGGCTGGGTGAGTCGCTGCCGCTGGGGGAAGGGGTTGCCCCCAGGGCGATACTCGCCTTTGAAGCCCCGGAGTTCGTGGCCCGATACCTTCAAGATTTCGCCTCCAAGTCCCCCATTAGCGCCATAGCCCCCGACGGTGCTCAGCTGGTAAAGCTATTGGCTGAAACAGCTGCGAGTGGTGTGGCAGTTGCCGAGGCTGACTGGGTTGATGGCATTGGAGGTGTTGGCGCTCCGATCTTTGACCATAGGGGTCACGTCGTGGCTGCCCTATCCATCAGCGGACTGTCGCGCCGCCTCTTTTCCGGCGAATTCGATGCCGTTGCGTTGGTGACCCAAGCGGCGCGGGCCGTGAGTGAAAAGCTCGGTTCGGATTTACGTGATGGGGGGGTGGACCATGGCCAAGCCAATCCAGTTGCTAGCTAAGAGTAGTAAGCTGCTCCACTCCTTGGCCGAGAAGGGAGCCCTGCCAATCAGCGAATTGGCGGAGGAGCTCGATATGCCGCGGCCCAGCGTCTACAGGTTGATCGATGCGCTGAAGCTGGTAGGTCTCGTCTCCACGGCCGAGGATGGGCGTAGTCAGCTTGGTGTGGAAGTACTTCACCTGGCCCGCGCGGTTCTGGACGCGCTCCCCGAAGCCAGGGCGGCGCAAGGCGAACTTCAGCGGTTGAATCAGGTCACGGGCCAAACTGTGTATCTTTGCGCCCCTAGGGGTAGCCGGGTGGCCTGCCTTGATTGGGTCAGGGGCACCCGGGTCTCCCTGCTTGCTCTCAGTCCTGGCGGCACGTTGCCGGTCAACGCTGGCGCAACCAGCCGGGTTATCCTTGCGTATTCTCCCGGCCTGCTTGCTCGACTTTCAGGTGCTCCACTTGAAGTATGGACGCCCAAAACTCTGACTTCGTTGGAGGAGCTGGAACGCGACGGCAGGGAGATTCGCGAACGCGGCTACAGTGTCTCGAACGAAGATGTAACCCTCGGCGTTTCGGCACTTGGTGTTCCGGTATTCGGGCGCGCTGGCGAACTCAGCTGTGCCATCTCACTGGCCGGGTTGACTGGTGAAATATTGGGGAACGAGTCGGAGTACGCCACCGAACTGCTGACGTCCGCCTCCAGGATCCAGGAAGCGCTCAAGGCCCCTTAATATATTGCTGCCGCGGCGCAGCCACCCCGCACCTCTTTTAATTGCCCTCAATACGCGCACTCATCTTCTATTCTCATGGCATAGACAGGCTGTCCGTTTGGCGGTAGATTTAGATCACGTCGTTGAGAGAGGTTTACCCCATGAATACAAAAACCGAGGTCCTCACGGACGTGGACCTGAGCGGCATCATTCAGGAAGCCCGATGGCGGGTCATTGACACTGTTGCATCCAGCAAAGCCGGACACATCGGTGGACCCTTGTCTGCTATGGAGGTGCTTGTATCGCTGTACTTCAGGCATTTGCGAATAGATCCAAATAGCCCTCAGGACCCTGACAGGGACCGGTTCATCCTGTCGAAAGGCCATTGCGCAATCGGCCTCTACACGGTCCTAGCCCTACGCGGATATTTTCCAGTCGACGAGCTGGCCAGCTTCGATCACGGAAACTCCCGGCTGCAAGGGCACCCGGACATGCTCCTGACCCCCGGAGTGGATGCGTCCACTGGATCATTGGGCCAAGGACTCTCGAGCGGTGCGGGTATGGCGCTCGGGGCCAAAAAGCTGGGAAAGGATTTCCATACCTGGGTCATGCTGGGTGACGGCGAGATCGAAGAGGGCATGGTGTGGGAGACGGTCCTATCCGCGCCAAGGTTTGGGCTCGACAACCTCACCGCGATCGTGGACGTCAACGGACTTCAACAATATGGTTGGCCGGCGGGGCCGGGGGACCGCTTCGACCGCAGCGAACCCGTGGGGCACGTGGACCTGGAGGCCGTGTTCACCGGCTTTGGCTGGAACACGATCAGCATCAACGGGCACGACCTGAAAGAGATATCGGACGCGCTCAGTTTTGCCCAGTCGTTTCGCGGAGTTTCCGGGAAGCCCACAGCCATTATCTCGAACACTACCAAGGGGTTCGGCGTCTCCTTTACCCAAGGAACTTACAAGTGGCACAACGGCATAGCCACTGAAGAACAACTGCGGATCGCCCGCGAAGAACTCGGCCAGAACATGGAGGCAGCCAAGTGAGCACCAAAGCGCAGCGTCAGGTTTGGGGTGAGACGCTATCTGAACTTTCGGACCTGGACGAGCGGATACTCGTTCTGGATGGCGATCTTGCAACGTCAACGAGGGCAGATATCCTGGCCGAGTCTCACCCCGAAAGGTTCATCCAAGTCGGCATTGCCGAGCAGAACATTGTTGGCATGGCCTTCGGCCTCAGCACCGTCGGATACCGGCCATGGTTGTCCTCGTTTGGCGTCTTTTTCACTCACCGGGCCCTGGACCAGGTGAGAATGCTGGTTTCACAGACCAAAGCACCGGTTCGTATTGCGGCGGCCTACGCCGGCTTGCTGAACGGTTCCAGTGGCAAAACACACCAGGACATCGAAGACTTCGCCATCATGCGGGCCATGCCGAACATGACCGTCATCGCCCCCGCAGATGCTGTGGAAGCGCGCGCGGCGATCAAGTGGGTGGCGGAGTACGACGGACCCGTTTACATTCGCTTCGCGCGCGACGCCGTTCAGGCCGTCTTTGAAGACGACTATGTCTTTACCCCGCACAAGCCTGTGGTCCTGCGGGACGGCACAGATCTCACGGTAGTTTCCACGGGAGTGCAGACCTCAAGGGTTTCGCAAGCCTTGGACTCCCTCGAGCTGGAAGGCATTCGGGCGAAGCACATTCACATACCGATGTTGAAGCCCCTGGATGACCATGAGTTGCTGCATGAACTCGGAGGCGCTCAGCTGATTGTCACGGTGGAAGAACACAGCGTGCTGGGTGGACTTGGCGGGCTCGTTTGCGAGCTTACTGCTGGATCACAAGAGCCCGCGGGGGTGATCCGGATCGGACTCGCGGATCGCTGGTCCGAGTCTGCACCCAACGATTTCCTTTTGGATAAGTACGGGTTGTCTCCGGCCAAGGTCGCCCAGCAGATCAAGGCTAGCCTGAACACGCGGAAGTGAATGAAGGCCACCATGACCAAGCCACTCCAGACCCTGAGCCCCCGTGGCACAGTGAAACAGGCCCCGCCGTCATCCGTGTCGCGTATCGTCACCCTCACTCCCGCCCCGGCGATAGATAGGGTCTATTTCCTTGATCGAATGGTCGAGGGCCACGTCAACAGAGCCACCAGGGTGGAAACGTACCTCGCAGGGAAGGGCATCAATGTTGCTCGCGCCCTCAGTCTGGCCGGGAACGTTGCCACCGCCGTGGTACCCATCAACGCCGAGGACCTCGAACTGGCCGAAGGAAGCGAAGGCGTTCGCAAGAAGGTCTTCAAGACCGTGGAGGTCACTGCACCTACACGAGTGAACGCCATCATTGTGGACACGGACGGTGCGACCACAAACTTCAATGAAAGTGCGGCGCCACTGTCCACCGCAAAGTGGCAACAACTCTGCGCGGCAACACTTCATGAAGTCGAACGGGTCAATGCGGACTGGCTCGTCCTCGGAGGATCGCTCCCAACGGACATCTCCACAGGCCGCGAAGTCGATCCCGGGAATCTCTTCAGGGCGGCCCGCCGGGCAGGTGCCTCAACCTGCCTGGACACCTCAGGCGACGCTCTCAAGGCCTGGGCGTCCTCATCAAATCCGGTGGACCTCGTGAAACCAAACAAAGAGGAACTGGCAGACATCACCGGTACGCAGTTGAGGACCATGCGGGATGTCGTCTACGCCGCAAACCTGCTCCGGAAAAGGGGAGTCCGGACAGTCTTGGCCAGCCTGGGAAGTGACGGACTCGTTGAGGTGAACGAGCATGAGGTTCTCTGGGCGCGAGGCCCCTCTGCCAAAGTCCTCAACACCACTGGGGCGGGGGACGCTGCCTTGGCCGGATATCTCAGCGCGCTGCCCCACGCCTCAGCTGCCCCCTACCCACGTGAGGTGGTTCGTGAAGCACTTGCCCGCGCGGTTGCCTGGGGTGCGCTCGCCGTCCAGGAACCCACTACCATCCTCCCAAGAGTCGTTTTCTCCCCAGAGGGCATCTCCGTTTCCGCACCGGACCCCGACTACCTGCTCTCCCGGTAGGCTCGCTGTGACTTACCGGCCACAATCCGCCAGGGCCCGAGCCTCGCAACCACGGGCCCTGGCTTCCTTTTTCCAGCGTTTCCAGCGGCTGGTGCCTAAGGAATGTAGCGGTTGCTGCGCAGGAAGCCCAAGTGGTTCAGGAGGCTCTGGTGGGTGTCGATGCAGTCGTGGAAGCCAGCCTGCCGGATCTTGATGGTGCTCTGCAGCATGTCAAAGTCGGACGCCAGCCAGCCCTCGACAAAGGGCCACGAGGCAATGGTGTCCCATGGGGTTGGACGGAGTCCGTGCACGCGTACCATGTTTTGCCAGAGGTCTTCCTTATCGCCCATGTTCTCAACCAGCGGCAGTGGCTGGGGTTCCGCCGTCGGGATGTCGAAGAACGCTGCCAGGTCGTCCCAAAGCTGGCTCCAACGGAAATTATCGCCGTTGGTGACGTTAAAGATCTCTGCGTGTGCGCTGTCAGCGGTCAGCGCCCACGCAATGGCGCGTGCCAGGAGCGCCGAATCCGTGGCTTGATGCAGGGCATTCCACGTTCCCGGGAGGCCAGGGAAACGCAGCGGCACACCCTGCTCCTTGCTGACTGCGGCGAAAACGGCCAATCCGTTAACAATGTTCATGGGAGATCCCGCGCTGAAACCGAACACTCCGTCGGGGCGCAGGACCGTCCAGGAGAAATGCCGGTCGAGAGCGCGCTGTTTCAGGGCGTCTTCCTGGTTGTTGTAAAAAATGGGTCCCAGGAAGCGTGGATCAGATTCCTTCGCGGGCGTCTTGTAGTGGCCGAGGTGTTCACCATAGGACTTTCCGCCTCCCACCATAACCACTCTCGTGAGTTTGGCGCCCAGGAACTGCAGGGCATCCAGCGTGTTCACCAGCATGGCGGTGTTCGGTGCAACGGCTGCTCGCATCGGCATGTCCATGTAGGCGGCGTAGACCACGTGCGTGACTGCCGTCAGGGATGCGAATCGTTCCTTCACTGACTCCGGATCGAGGAGGTCTACGCTGACGTGCCGAACGTTGCCTCGTGCTTTCAATTCCTCCAGCGGTCCACGCCTGGCAACAGTGACTACATCCCACCCTGTGTCCGCGAGGTGCAAAGCCGCGGCCCGCCCTATGACTCCGTGTGCTCCAACCACCATGACCTGGCCTTTGCTCACTTTCTGAACTTCTTCCATCACATTCCATTCCACATTGCCGGGTTTCCATCTGAAAATAGCTTGGGCCGGGCCATAGGCCCGGCCCAAGCCGTTATGCACGCGTGGTGAGCGCGTTGTTGCCGTAACGTTCGACGGCGGTTCCGCCCTTAGCGGGAGTCGGCACCTTCGAGCGCATCGTCGTTCGCCACGGCCTGGACGTGGTCGTGCGGGTCTCCCTTGTAAGCCCAGATCCGCTTGTATGAGCCGGACCCGAGATCGTCCAGGAGGTCAGGTCCTACGGGATTCCAACCCAGCTCCGTGCGAGCTTTCGCTGAGTCAACACGGCTGTTGCTGGAAATTGCCACGTCCACCCAGCGCTGGCCCAATGCCTGGTACGCGACCTCCGGCGTGCATGATTCCGCGCCCTGGAGTCCAACCAGCCGGGCGATGGTTTCGGCAATGTCTCCCATACGGGCTTCACCGGCCGCCAGGTTGTAGGCGCTGCCGGCCGGAGCCTTGTCCAAGGCCAGGAAGTAGGCTTCAGCAAGGTCAGCGATGTAGACATTGGACCAACGGTTGTCACCTCGGCCAACGAAGAGGCTGCGTCCGGATGTTATGGCCTGGCGGATGAGCAACGGCAACTGTTCGCTGGCGCCATCGCCAAAGATCATCGAGGGACGTATGACCACGGTGTGAATGCCTCTGCTGGCGGCGTCGATCACGGCAAGGTCCGTAGCATACCGCGTGGCAACAATCTCAGCAGGGGAGTGCTGGACCTCTTCGGTGTAGATCGTCGGGTTCAGCTCGCCCTGTGCCAGGTCGGTGTATATACCCGTTCCGCTGGTGCGGATGAATTTCTTGTTGGTTCCCTCCAACGCAGAGAGGAACACCTGAGTGGATTCAGCATGATCGGCCGTTGCCGTATCGACAACTGCATCAGCAGCCAAGGCTGCTTCCCGGAGGACTGCAGTATCGTCCAGCCCTCCGAGTACAGGAGCGATCCCGCGGGCACGCAGCGCCTTGGCGCCGCTTTCGCTCCGGACGAGGCCGCTGACCGTGTGGCCGGATTGGAGCAGCCGTTGGGAAACGGCCTGTCCGATGTATCCTGTGGCTCCAGTGACGAAGATATGCATGGGGTTCCTTAGTGTTTGCGTAGTTTCTCGGTGCGGAGTTGTCAGGCCGGTTGGCTTAGCTGCTCATCCTGCTGGCCTGCGGGCAGGATGCTGGGACGGTCGTCGTCCAAGAGGAGTCGCCGAATGCGTGAGCAGACGCTTTCGGCCAGGGCTCCGATCGGGGCGTGGTCCGGGTGTACGAGGTACCGTTGGTAGTCCTCTTCCGAAGCGAAGACGGACACATAGCCGGTGACGTTGAAGTCGTCGAATGCGCGGATGACCCGTACGTCTTCCAGTTCCGGGATCTTTCCTGGAAGGCTCCGCAGAGTGTCCTCAAAGGCGGTCCGTGCCTCACTCGTGATGTCCTCGGGAAAGGTGAAGCTGACGAGTTGGTAAAACATCGTGTTTCTGCGCCTATCTCTGTTGTTGTTTCATTTGTTCGGTATTGGATTTGTGCTCAACGGTGATGAAGGCCAGCTGGGACTGTCCGATGTTTTCCAGATCGTGAAGTAGGTATTCGCCGGGCCCGAAGTGAAAATGACGGGTATCACCCACTGCGTAGTCCACTTCCCTGGTGGTTCCATCGTCTTCGTGCTGCCTGCTGTGTCCGGCGCTGACAGCGGTCCAAAAGTAGTCCAGGACGTGGCGGTGGGCGTGGAGCCGTTGACCCGGATCCAGCCTGATCTCCCACACCCTCACGTCCTCCGTTTCGGAGACGATGCGCTGTCCCACCGTGAAGTTGTAGGCGTTGTCATGAAAGTCCTTGAGGATTTCGGCGGACCAGTCATTGAAGTTCCGGGCTACGATGGTCCCTGCCCGCTGGCTTCCCTGCGGAACGGTGGCTTGGTTTTCCTGGGTTGTCACGAAGTGTCCTCTCGATATGGGGCGAGGGAGGATCACACGAACGTCGTGACGCCTCCGTTGACGGTGTATTCGGCCCCGGTGATAAAGCCTGCGGCCGGTGAGGCGAGGAAGAGGATCACTGGAGCGACGTCGTCGGCTGTCCCAAGTCTCCGTACCGGGAGCCCTGAATCTTCCACGAAAGCCTGGATTGCTTCTTCCCGTGGCACATCGAATTTGCGGGCTTGCGAGTCAAGGAAACCCCCGGGCCGATCCCACATTGGTGTGTAGATATGCGCCGGAGCAACAACGTTGGACCGGATTCCTTGTGGCCCGAATTCCCGCGACAGGAGCTTGGACAAGGACAAAATCGCTGCCTTTGAAACGCTGTAGTCCGGAGCGTCCACCAACGGGGTTCGTCCTGCTTCTGACCCCACGTGAATGATTGATCCGGAACCGGCTTCAAGCATGTGGGGAAGAACCTCCCGGCTCATCCTGACGTAGCCCATGAAGTTGAGCTCCATAGTGGATTCCCACATTTCATCGGTGACATCGAGGAAGCCCTTCCGGACCGCTACAGCCCCTGCGTTATTGACCAGGACGTCGATCCCGCCAAAGCGTTGCAGGGCCTGCCGGACTGCGGTCCCAGGTGTACCGGGAAGGGACAGGTCCGCGGAGATGTGGAGAAAGTGGTCGGCATTTGTGCTGGTTGTGCTTGTCATTTCCCCAAGTTCGCGGCTGACTCCAACAACGTTCGCTCCTTCCTTGAGGAAATGTTGCGCGGCCGCGAGCCCGATTCCTTGGCTCGCACCTGTAATGAGGACAGTTTTGCCACTGAAAATTCTGTTCATGGTCCAATTGCCTTCCTCTGTTCATGCAAATCAGATGTTCGCAGAGGACACCGAGCCTAGCTGCCAATTGGCGGCGGGTCTCGGGTTCGAGGGTCAGGAATTGGCTGTGTGATTTTGCGTTGGTGGGTGGTGGAGAATCCTGAAGCCCTCGATCGGGGCTTGTCTCAATGGTTCCACGAAGGTGGGCGGGGCGTCCAAGACCAGAATGCAATACCGGACCAAAGCGCTGCTTATGGCTTTGGTCCGCCGAATTTCGGCCGCTGGCCTGGAGTTCAGGACCACATCAGGGCGTAAGATCCCTCGCGGAGCTCGTCCTGCAGGCCGGGACCTTTGGGCTGCCATCCAAGCTCGATTCTGGCCTTGGTTGCATCAACACGGCAGTTGCCGGCCAGAACACCGTCGACGAAATTCACGCCGTACGCCTCGTAGGCAGCGTCCATGGTGCATGACTGTGCGTCCGGGTACCCAAGCATTGTGGCGATGTCCCGGGCAACGTCAGCGAGGGAAGATTCGCCGGCAGCAATGTTGTACAAACTCCCGGTGGGCGCCTTTTCCATTGCCAAGGCAAATGATTCCGCGAGGTCCGCAATGTACACATGTGATTGCCTGTTGGCGCCAGGACCAACATAGAGGCTTCGCCCCGCCGTGATGGCGCGCTTGATCAGCCCACCTATCACCGGCCCGCTGGCCTCTCCGTAGGGAATGGAAGGCCGTAAGACGGTGGTGTGAATGCCTCTTTCGGAGGCCTGCTGGACCTGGGCATCCGTTTCGAGGACTTCAGCCAGTCCGCGAATGGGAGATACGGCCTTTCCCTCTTTGTGGACGATCCTGCTCAGTGAACCGAGTGAGGCGTCCACGTACACCCTGGAGGTGCTGTTTCGAATGTATCGTTTGCCGGTCCCCTCCAACGTGGCAAGGAATAGCTTGGCAGCTGGCAGGTGACCGGAGACGTCTACCACCGCATCAACGAGCTGAGTGACATTCCGGATGGTTTCGCCGTCTTCAAGCGTGGCCAGGATCGGAGTTATGCCCCTAGACTCCAAGACTTTCGTCCCTGTTACGGTGTCTGTGAGCCCGAATGTTTCGTGGCCCGCCGCTTTGAGGCGCAACGCAATGGCCAGTCCGACGTATCCGGCTGAGCCGGTGACGAGTACAGACATTCTTGTTCCTTTCGGCTGAACGCCTACCAGACGCTGCGGATCCCGCACTGTACGCCCGCCAACATCGTTTCATGGTAACTGTGGGGCCTCTAATAGAACTCCGTTTTGGCCCCCATGAGCATTGGTTATGGCTGGTGGTAAATTTACCTGCGGCGATGGCTTTCGGGAGGTTCAAGAACGGCGGGAAGTTTCTGCAGAAGTTCCACATATCTTTTGGCCGTTGGCGAGAGTTTGGTGCGGCTGTACACGGCGAGGTCGCGGGTCAAAGCCGGAAAGGGCTCCACAGCGACCCCAGGACCGTCCATAGGCAGGGCGTTTGCCGGGAGCAGGGCAACTCCCGCCCCCGCGCCGGCCAGTTTCACGGCGCTGTCTATTTGACCTGTGTGGAACACGAAGTCCGGGGTGACGTTGGCGGATTGCATGTATTCACGGATGAATTCACCCAGCCCATGGTTTCCCTCGAAAGTGATCCAGGAATGCGCATCGAGCGCGCTCACCGGAAGGACCCCCCGCGATTGTGGCGCGCCCTTGGGCACCTTGCCTTCGTAGGGCTGGACCTTCTTCAGGATGGGGTCATCCGGAGCCAGGTACAGCACGAATATTTCATGTCCGAGATCGATGACGGGTCCGCTCCACTGCTTGGGTGTGGGCCCAACGGCGAGATCGCCGGCCCCGGATGCCACGGACTCTTCCAGCGTTCTCCTGTGGGCGTATTCCAACAGGGTGACCGGGATCCTGGGATTGTCCGTGTGCCATCGGAGGAGGGACGGAGGAAGGATTCCGGCGGCGATCGAAAGTACGGTGGCGATCACCAGTTCCCCCGCTTCTCCGCTTAGGACCTCGCGGGCGGCCTTCCTTGCATCTTCGGCTGCCTTCAACGCAATCCGGGCATGCTCGGCATACGCCCGCCCGGCCGGGGTCAGGCGCACAGTTCCCGTGGTCCGCTCAATAAGCTCCCCACCTGCCGCACGCTCAAGCGCGCGGATCTGCTGACTGAGCCCCGGCTGGGAAACGCGAAGGATCTCCGCGGCGCGAGTGAAGGATCCTTCCTCGGCAACTATCAGTAGGTACTCCATCTGCCTCAAAGTCACCCTATAAGCATAGGTTATGCAACCTGCTGGAAATAGCTCTTGGACTTTCCTGAGCGCTGCGCCACAAGCTGGAGGCGTCACATCATGCAAGCGGCTTGGCGTCCGCAGTTCAAACGCCCAAGTGCCGAGCGTCGCCATTGCTGCAGCACTGCATCAATCCTTGGAGGAAAAACGATGAAAAACGGTATGTTCGTCTTCGACTGCGTGGTTCACACGCAGGATTTCACTGACCGGCAGGTCCGGCCCGGCGGGGACGGCCGCCAGGTCCGGTCCCACCGCACCAACCAGGGACAATTCAACAAGCTCATGGCAACCAAGGGGCCCGCCGACAAGCCGGACTTCTATGATCCAGTGGACGTTGAATGGGCAAACAAGACGCTTTTTGAGGAGTCGGACACCGATATAGCCATGGTGTGCACCGTGCCGCTTTTCGGGCAGTGGCAGAACTCTTTGGGCCCGGCAGAACTGAACTATCAGCTGGCCGCTTCGAACCCTTCCCGGTTCTACTTCACCGGCGGAGTTGACCCAGTGTGGCAAGGGCTGGATTTCGCGCTGGAGGAGATGGAACGGCAGGTTAAGGAATGGGGAGCGGTCAGCTTCAAGTTCTACCAATATCACGACGAGAACCATCACTGGCGCGCAGACGACAAGGAGATCGCCTACCCATTGTGGGAAAAAGCCATTGAGCTCGGAATCAAGATGGTTCAGTTCCACAAGGGATACCCCTTGGGCATGCAGCCAGTGGAAGCGTTTCGTCCCAACGACATCCAGCTGGCAGCCTACGATTTCCCGGAATTGAACTTCGGTATCCACCACCTTGGCGATCCGTACGTTGATGAACTGGTGAGCATCGCGTCCCGCTTCCCCAACATCTACCTGATGCTTCCGCTGTGGCATAACCAGTACTACCTCCAGCCCTATCCCATGCTGCACCGCCTCGGCCAGACTCTGCTGTTCGTCGGAGCGGACAAGCTCTGCTATGGATCAGAGGGGTTCTTGTGGCCACACATGCAGACGTACATCGACACGTGGGCAAACCTTGAGATGCCTGAAGAACTCCAGGACAAATACGGCTACCCGGAGCTGACCCCTGAGATCAAAGAGCAGGTCTTCGGCCTGAACTTCGCCCGGGGACTTGGGATTGATCTTGAGGTCAAGAAGAAGGAACTGGGGCTGCTGTGACAACGATCGAGAGCGCGGGTCCTTTGGAAGAGGACCTTCAGGAGGCGCTGTCCTACATTCGGCCCCTGCTTAAGGGCCACTCCGGCGACCTGACAATCGCAGCTGTGGAGGACGGTGTGGTCACTGTTGATTTCCACAATGCTTGTCACTCATGCCCTGCTATTTCGGTGACGTTCGCCGGCCTCGTCCGGTCCCGCCTGATGCAGGTGGACGGCGTCCAAGATGTCAGGTCTTCGCAGGTCCATGCATCACGCAGGGCCTTGGACCGTATCGCCGCGACGCTGGGAGGCCCGGCGCACTACAGGCCCGCCCAGTCGACCTCAAGGCCGTCGCTTCCGCTCCTACCTAAGCAGCCCTCTGCCTGCCAATCGACGGCACCCGCCGACGCGGGAGGGCATTGACATGAGCCGTGGCAAACTCTCGTTCAGACTCGACGACGGCGTCGCGATGGTGACCGGTGGGGCGTCCGGCATAGGTAGTGCCATAGCCATGGCCTTAGCCGAAATGGGCAGTCATGTGGCACTGGTTGACCTGCCTTCCAGCGATGCTTCGGCAACTCTGAAAGCAATCGAAGCAGAGGGAAGAAGTGCCGAGTTTATTGCGGCCGACGTGACCAGCGCTGAGCAGATGGAGGCTGCCGTGCGTCGGGCAGAGGGCGCATTGGGCCCCCTGACCACGGCAGTGAACTCTGCGGGAATAGCGCATGCGGTTCCAGCGGAGGATATGACTGCTGAGCAGTTCGAACGCGTCTTTCGTGTGAATGTCACCGGGGTCTTCCTTAGCTGCCAGGCGCAATCCCGGGCCATGAGGGAGAACGGAGGGGGTGCAATCGTCAACTTGGCTTCCATCTCCGGAATTGTTTCCCATCGAGAGATGCTGCAGTCGCACTACAACAGTTCCAAGGCCGCTGTTGCGCAACTGTCGAAGTCGTTGGCTACCGAATGGGCGCGGTACGGCATACGCGTCAACTCCATCTCTCCCGGTTTTACGCGAACGCCCATGAACGATCGCGCCGAAGTGGCGAGCATCCTGGATGAGGCCGTAACCCGCAACACACCGATGGGGCGCCCTGCAGATCCGTTCGAAATGGCAGGGCCAGCACTGTTTCTCCTGTCTCCTGCTGCCAGCTTTTGCACGGGTGCGGACCTCGTCGTCGATGGAGGGTTCACCGCTTGGTGAGCGCCTCTGGCTCATTGGATCGATAACCCAGGGTTATCAGGTTCGAAGAAACTTTGACTTGGACTTATCGTGACGGTCCTCACAGACTGGAAATAGCTTCGCAGGTTCCCGGCATTGTCGCCGGCACCGCGGTAAACCCCGCTACCCCCACACTGCGAAAAGCCACACTCCCCAACCCTCATCACCCTTCGAGATTTTCTTACAGAGAGGTAAGGCCCATCGTGATGAACGAATCAAGCCGCACAACGCAAACAGAACCAGTCCACGTTGGACAGCGGAGGAAGCCGCGTTCCCGCCGCCCCTTGGGCGTCGCCTTGGCAATGCTTGCCACAGCCGCTTTGGCTCTGACTGGTTGCAGTGCGGACAACGCCGCCAATGCAGGCGGGACGGGCAAGAAGACAATCGGTGTTTCGATGCCTGAATTTCATTCCCTCTTCTACGTCGCAGCAGTTGACGGCATGAAGAAGGCCGCTGCTGACGAGGGCTATGAGCTGGTGGTCCTCAATGCGAACGGCAATTCGTCGCAGCAGGTCAACCAGGTGCAGAACCTGGTGACCCAGCAGGTCGGGGCAGTCATCTTCGCCATGCAGGATGCAACAGCCGGCGCAGCGGGAGTGGCGGAGGCAAAGGGCGCCAACATCCCCGTCATTGCCATCGACCAGCGCCCTCAAGGCGATGTGACCACGTTTATTGGCAGCGATAGCGTCAAGGCGTCCACAGAGTTGTGTGATTACCTGGCCAAGCAGATGGGCGGCAAGGGCAACCTCGCCATCATCAAGGGTGTTCTCGGGTCCTCCACTGAAATTGAGCGTTCCAAGGGATGCGGAAGCATTTTGGAAAAGAATCCGGACATCAAGGTGGTCTCCACGACCAACGCTGACTGGGACGAGAACAAGGCCTATAACGTGGCCCAGGACGTGCTGACTGCCAACCCTGAGCTGCAGGCAATCTTCGCCCAGAACGATGGAATGGCCCTGGGTGCGGCCAAGGCTGCAGCCCAGGCCGGCCGCTCCAACCTCAAGATCGTCAGCGTGGACGGATTCCCACAGGTTTACGACGCCATCGAGTCCGGACAGGTTTTGGCCACGATGTCGCAGGAACCGTATCAAATGGGCGAGCTCGCCGTCCGCACTGCCATCAAAGCCATGAACGGCGAGGCCGGCTCCATTGAGAAGGAACAGCTGCAGCCCACCGTCCTGGTCACCAAGGAAAACCTCGAAGAGGCCCGTTCCGCCGGATACTACGGCCCCGCGAAATAGCAGAAGTCCGGCCTGCCCGGAGCTCCACCAAACTAAGAAGGAAATCATGTCAATCCTGAGCACGGGACCGGCCCATCTTAACGGAGGATCGCTGACCGAGGAGCCCAAAGCCCTCAAGGGCATTGGCCTCACCAAACAGTACGGCGGCAACACTGTGCTGCATGGAGTGGACATCACCCTGCGAGCAGGCACGGTTCTTGGATTCATCGGGGAAAACGGCGCAGGCAAATCCACCCTCAGCTCCATACTGGCAGGCATCAAATCCCCGGATGCCGGAGAGATGTTCCTGAATGGGCTTCCCTACGCCCCTACAGGCCCGGCTTCGGCGCTGAATAGCGGGGTGGCCATTATTCACCAGGAAATCAAGATGGTCCCGCGGCTTAGCGTTGCCGAAAACATGTTCCTGGGGCGCTGGCCGAAAAAACGGGGCCGCGTGGACACGGCTTCCATGGCTGAGCAGGCCGAGGCGGCCTTGGCCGTCCTAGGTGCCAAGATCAACCCGCGCCAGGCGGTTGCCGGGCTCTCGATGGCGGCGCAGCAGGAAATAGAGATCGCAAAGGCCATCCTACGGGATCCGTCCTACGTGATCTTCGACGAACCGTCAGCTTCTTTGGGACAGGAGGAAACGGAAAAGGTTCTCGACCAAATCCGGGTTCTTCGTGACCGGGGTGCGGGCGTCATTTACATTAGCCACCGACTGGATGAAATTTCGGCTATTGCTGACGAAATTCTTTGCCTTCGTGATGGGCACAGGGCCATGGCATGGGAGAGGGGCGATGTCAGCAAGGACCAGATGATCCGCGCCATGGTGGGCCGCGAGTTCGTTTACGCGCATGAAGCTCCGAAGCCGGCAGAGCCGGATGTCGTGTTGGAGGTCAAGAACCTGGCTCGTCAGGGAGTCTTCAGCGATATCTCTTTCTCTGTGCGCAAGGGGGAGATCCTTGGGATGTCCGGCCTCGTAGGAGCAGGCCGCACCGAAGTTGTCAGGACCCTTGCCGGCGCCGACCGTGCGGACACGGGCACCATCACCGTCGACGGCAAAGCCGCGAAGATCAGCAACGTTGCCAGTGCCATTCGACAAGGCATTTTTATGGTTCCTGAGGACCGCAAAGGCCAAGGACTGAACTTGGGCAGAAGCGGCGGAGAGAACATGGTCCTGCCGTGGGAGAAGACGCTGACCCCCAGCGGATTCGTGTCCAACAGGACCGTGAAGCGCGTCGAGCGCGAACAGGCCCAGGAGTTGGACATCCGGGGGAACCTGGACATTCCTGTCCTATTCCTCTCTGGAGGAAACCAGCAGAAAGTCCTTTTGGCGAAGTGGCTGGTTCGGAAACCAAAGGTCCTCATCCTCGACGAGCCCACGCGTGGCGTGGATGTCGGTGCAAAGGCTGCCATCTATGAAATTGTCCGCAAGCTGGCCGCTTCGGGGGTAGCCATCATCGTTGTCTCTTCCGAGCTCGAAGAGGTTCTCGGCCTCTCGCACCGTGTACTCGTCATGGCGGGAGGGCAGCAGCGCGGAATCCTCAGCCGCGAGGACGCCCTCCCGGACCGGGTCATGGAACTCTCAGTGCCCTAGCGCACCCACACCCTTCACAAAAAGAAAGATAAGACCGTGCCCTCTACAAACACCGTCGGCCCCAAAGTCGAGCCAGGCGCCCGGGCGAATTCCGCCTCAAGTATTGGCCAGGAGTCAGTGCAAACCAGAATCAAACAGCTCGCCAAGAATGTTCCCGGCCCAGTGGTAGGGCTTGTGGTTATTTGCATTGCAATGTCACTGCTCTCGCCCTACTTCCTGACGCCGAACAACCTCATCAACGTCCTTAGCCAGGTTTCGTACATCGGGATGATGGCAGTAGGCGCTGCCTTGGTCATTATCCTCGGTGGTATTGACCTTTCCGTGGGCTCCACCATGGCATTGTCGTTCATGGCCACTGCGTTCCTTTACAAGGAAATTGGCTTGCCCTTTTGGCTCGCGATGGTCTGCGGGCTCATTTTGGGGGCTTTCATTGGCCTGGTGAACGGACTCTTGGTGACTTTCGGGCACGTTCAGCCATTTATCGCCACGCTGGCAACCATGTTCGCCGGGGCGGGGCTTGCTTTGTACATCACCAACGGAAACCCTGTCATCGGCTTCCCTGATTGGTTCCTCGGCCTGTCGCGGACCCGCATGCTCGGAATACCGCTGCAGGTGTATCTGATGCTGCTGGTCTTTGTCCTCGCAGCGCTTTGGTTGCGGTATCGACCCTCCGGAAGACAGCTCTATGCCATTGGTGGCAATGAAGAAGTCGCACGCCTTTCGGGTATCAGCGTAAGGCTGGCCCAAGCGCGCGTCTATGTCATTGCCGGCTTCCTGGCCGCCTTGGCGGGGCTGGCGGTGGGAGCCCGGCTGGATTCGGCGCAGCCAACCGCGGGCAGTGCTTCAGATCTCCTGAGCGTAATCGCGGCGGTAGTCATCGGTGGTGCCAGCCTGTCAGGCGGTGTTGGCTCGATGTTCAGTACCTTCATAGGGCTGCTCATCATCGGAGTCCTCAATAACGGGCTGACACTGTTGAACGTATCGCCGAATCTCCAGCCTGTGGTGATTGGAGTGGTCATTGTGCTGGCCGTGATCAGCGACCGCGGCAATCTCCCGCTTAAGCGGACCTGACGCACGTTGAACCAGCGAAGCTCCCTGCGCGCATTGCGCAGGGAGCTTTTCGTTCCTACACCCGGACAGGGCGCAGGGGGCATTACTTGCTGCGAGGGCGAATCGCGGGTGAATCGTCGCCACGACTAGCAACAACGCCGGTATCCACGAATCAGACCACGCGAAGCTTCCCTTCCAAGCCCACAACCAGCAGTGGGATGGAGCTAGGCAGTCCGATCAGGCCAATCGAAAAGTCGGTCCAGATTTCACGTCCGCTTGAGGCTCGAAAGCGATGTCTCCAGAGACGTTGGATGAGAACCACGTTGATTACGGGAAGTCCCGAAATGACGACCACTCGTAAGGCAAGGCCGAGCATTCAGTCTTCGTTAGCATCCCAGGCCATGAGCCCTCGAAGTGCGGCGATCAGAACAGCCGCGAGCACGAACAACCAGCGATAACGCTTGAGATCCGTTCCGTTTGAGTACTTCCAGAGATTGGCCCGCGCTCTGCGCTTCCGTCCGGTGGAGACCCTGTTGACGTGCCAAGCTGATGTTCGGACAGGTTTCCCCAGCAACCAGTCGAATATACCGAGAGAGAGAGTCTAACCGCGTGCCCACGCGCGTCGCCGGACCTTGATGCCTTGCGTCAGGTCACCCGGAACCGTCTCGGAGTAACCGATGCGATTCCGGGAGACGCGGTCATGTCTATAGATCGTTGGGATTGGGCTGGCCGTTCCAGGCCGTCACACCACCATCTGCTGTGAGGATGTGCCCGTTGACATAGGAGGCATCAGACGAGGCCAAGAAGGTAAAGACCGGTGCTATTTCTTCGGATGCCGCTATGCGGCCCAGGGGGATGGAGCGTCCGAATGCCTCCTTCAGCCCCTCCATGGAGTCGAGGTTCTTCTGCAGCAAGGGCGTAAGGACTGGCCCGGGTGCCACGGCGTTGCAGCGCACACCCCGTTGGGCGTAATCGACCGCCACGCTGCGCGTGAAGTTAATGACAGCACCCTTCGAGGCGTCGTAGGCGGCATAGTTGTAGTCCGCGCCAATGCCGGAGACGCTTGCGGTATTGACAATGTTGCCTTGGGACCGAATCAGGTGCGGGAGCGCAGCCCGTGTTGCGTAAAACAAACCATCCACGTTGACCTTCATGACGGACCGCCAAAGTTCGTTAGATGTAGCCGCTGCGGGCCCGGTCGGAGCTATCCCAGCGTTGTTGACCAAGACATCCAACGCCCCTAGTTCTTCCACGCTGTCATTGATGATTGCTTCGATAGCATCGGAGTCACCGACGTCGCCAACTTTGAGCGTCATTTGACCGGACAGGACGGAGTTCCGCTCACGGAACCGCTCCATTGATTCTGCGCTGAGGTCCACGCCGATTACGTTTGCTCCTTCAAGGAGGAACCTCTTGAATACGGCAGCGCCTAACCCAGACCCAGCGCCCGTGACCATGACTGTTTTTCCCAGGAATCGATTCTGATCCATTTCCTACTCCACTTTCATCAAGCCAAGCGCCTGAACGCCAAAGAAATCATTGATGTATCTATCGTATTGCGGACAGATTGTCCGTAGCATAGAAAATAGAGTACTTCACTCGACAGCCGTTTCGAAGGGATTCCATTCACCATGAAGATAGATCTCACCGGTAAGACCGCTTTGGTTACAGGCTCTTCCCAAGGTATTGGCTTGGCCATCGCCAAGGAGCTCACCAAGGCGGGAGCGACGGTGGTGCTCAGCGGTCGCAGCCAGGATTCGCTGGACAGCGCCGCTGCCGACATCTCGGCCACCGCTGATGTCCGCAAGCCCAGGACCGTAGCTGGGGACCTTGGCACCAAGCAAGGGGTTGCGGCGCTCGCCAGCGAGGTAGGAGGAGTGGACATCCTGGTGAACAACCTCGGTATCTACGAGTCGAAGGATGCTTTGGATATTACGGACGAGGACTGGCAAGAGTACCTGGACGTCAATCTCCTTTCCGCTGTTCGGCTGACGCGGGCACTCCTGCCACGCATGATGCGCCAAAAATGGGGGAGGGTTCTCTACCTCGCTAGCGATGCAGCCATCTCCGTGCCGCATGACATGCTGCATTATGGCGTTTCCAAAACTGCCCTGGTGGCCGCGGCCAGGGGCTATGCCAAGGTTGCCGCGGGCTCCGGCGTCACGGTCAACTCGGTGATTGCAGGGCCCACCAAGACCGATGGCGCCGTCCGCTTCATCAGAGAGAAGTTTGGCTCGGAGTTGCCATGGGAAGATGTCGAGGACAAATTCATGTCCACCGAGCGTTCTGCCTCCCTGATCAAACGGCTCATCGACCCGCTGGAGATTGCCAACATGGTGGTTTACCTCAGCTCGACCCAGGCCTCGGCCACCACGGGAGGCGCTTTGAGGGTAGATGGCGGATATGTCGACTCGATCTTCCCTTAGGAAAAAGCCGGCAGGACGTGCTTCGCAACCTCCTCCAAGGCGTCTTCGACGGGGCGCTGGCTGGGTCTGAAATTCAGCGCCACATGCCCGACGCCGGACTCCTCCAGCTCCTCGAGGTACCGGGCAAGGGAGTTGCGACCCAGCCGGGCGCCAAATCGGATCGGTTCGGACGGCGCCCAGGGATCTTCGACCAAGTCAAGCAGCATGGTTGTCAGCAAGGGCTTGTGCTGGCCGTCCGGGACTGCGTGGTTCCACCGGTTCACGACTGGTTGCATCAGTGGCCCGGTGCGGTGGTAGGTCATGTAGCCGTCCATGGTGGAGGCGATCCAGTCAGTGGTTTGTTGCGCGCGTCCCACTGCTACCAACGGAATGGGGTCCTGGGCGGGCGGGGGGAGGACCTTCACGGTGTCCTTCGGTCCCAAACTCTCCCGCCAAGCCGTCCGGATGGCGTTGACTGACGAACGGAACCGCTCCCCGCGGGAGTCGAAATCGGCGTCGAACGCCGGATATTCGTTGGGCCGGTCGCCTGAGGCAACCCCGAGTATGAGGCGGCCTCCGGACAACTGATCAATGGAGGCAGCCATTTTGGCTACGTGGAGCGGATTGCGCAGAGGCAAGACCACTGCGGCTGTTCCCAGCAGGATCGAATCCGTGACCCCGGCCAGGTATCCCAGGTAAGGGAACGGGTCAAACACCTGACCGGCGTCACCAAAGGCTGGAACCCACAGGGGAACATCGCGCAGCCATAGGGCCTTAAAGCCCAGCCGATCCGCCAATTCGGCCCTGCGGCGCTGGTGGGTCAGGTCCGGAATGCCGAACTGTTCGGACGACCCTGGTCGACCATGCCTGGCAAAGTCGTTGTCCAGGGGGAACTCGACGCCGATACTCAAGCCGGAACCGTTCCGGCAGAGGGCATTAAGGGCGGGCGAACGAGCAGGAAAGGGGGCTGTTTCCAAGGTCATTATCATCTCTCGATCCGGGGAGGGCTAGAGTTGGGATCCCGCGAGTTGCTGCTCAGTTGGTTGCTGTTCTGCGGGTGATTGTGCCACTCGCTGGGCGGCGCGTCGGGCGGCTTTTGCAGCGAACACCATGACGATGAGCCCAAGTAGTGTGACCCCCGCACCTGCCCAAATAGGGGAGGTGTAGCCGAGGCCCGCAGTGATGGTGACGCCGCCCAGCCAGGCTCCCAAAGCGTTACCCACGTTGAATGCGCCTATGTTTGCCCCGGATGCCAGGGTGGGGGCACTCTTGGCATAGGCCATGACGCGCATTTGCAGACCTGGGACGGTAGCAAAGCCGAAGCCGCCCATGAGTACCAAGGACACGATGGCAAGAGGCTGGTTGTCCGCGGTCAGGGCAAACGCCACCAGGACCACAAACAGCACGGAAAGTATCACCAGCAAGGTCCGGTCGACGTTTCGGTCGGCTGCCTTTCCTCCGAGTGCGTTTCCCACGAAGAGTCCCACGCCGAAGAGGATCAGCAACCAGGGGACGGTGGCGGCCGGGAAGTGCGAAACCTCGGTCAGCGTGAAGGCGATGTAGGTAAAGGCTCCAAACATTCCGCCGTATCCCAGGATGGTGACGGCAATGGACAGCCAAACCTGCCCCGACTTGAACGCCCTGAGTTCGCTGCGAAGGCTCGTGGACTCAGTGGAGTCGGCGTCCTTTTGGCGGGGGACCAGGGAAAGGATTCCCACGAGTGCCAAGATGCCGATCACGCTGATGGCCCAGAAAGTGGAGCGCCAGCCTGCTGCTTGTCCCAGCATGGTGCCGAACGGCACTCCCAGGACGTTGGCGGCGGTGAGGCCGGTAAACATGATGGCAATGGCAGCGGCCTTCTTGGTGCCGTCCACCATGCCTGCTGCGACGACGGAACCGATGCCAAAGAACGCTCCGTGTGCCAACGCGGCAATGATCCGGCCCGCCATCATGGTCCAATAGTCCGGAGCGAATGCCGATAGGACGTTTCCTACGATGAAGACACCCAGGAGTATGGCAAGGGCCGTTTTCCTGTCCATGCGCGACATCGCCAGCGTCAGCAGTAATGCGCCCACCACTACGGCGAGGGCGTAACCCGAGATCAGCCAGCCGGCTGTCGCCTCGCTGACCGCGAAATCAGCGGCGACCTCAGGGAGAAGTCCCATGATGACGAACTCCGTGAGTCCGATTCCGAAGCCACCTAAGGCTAAGGCTATGAGCCCAATGGGCATGACGTTCTCCTTTTAACTGTACGGAAGAGGATAGTGCGCGTAAGCTGTTAGTTGCAGGCGCTGTATAAATCATTGCATACGAAAATATAGCGCGCAAGCAACTATCTCTAATTCGGTGTCACGCCGCCTCGAAAGGAACAACCATGAGCATCAAAGACGACGCCGTAGAAGTGCGCGCCCAAGGCTGGAGAACGTTGACTGCCCTCCATGGGCTGATTGAAGGAGCGCTTGAACAAGCACTCCAAACTACGGCGGACCTGTCCGTGGTTGAGTACACCGTCCTAGACGCTTTGGACCGGCAAAACGGATGGCACATGCGCATGCAGCAGCTGGCGCGGGCCACGGCTCTCTCTCCCAGCGCAACGACGCGCCTGGTGAACAGGCTTGAGCAGCGCGGACTACTGCGGCGGATCCTCTGTGCCGATGACAGGCGCGGTATCTACACGGAGCTCACAAGCGAAGGGAGCGAATTGCTTGCTTCAGCGCGGCCCGTGCATGACGGCGCCCTGGAACAGGCACTAGCGGAGGCCGAAGGAATTGCTGAACTGGCACCCCTGGTGCGCACTTTGCCGCAAGCATCCTTCATGTGACCAGCGACTCTCGTGGGACCAGGTTTAGTGTGCCCCTGCATCACGCGCGGTAAGAACATCCTCCAGCTCCAAAGCGGCGGCGAGATGCGTCAGGGTGGCCACATTCGTCAGCTCCCTACCCAGGAGTTTCTCGACCAACCGTCGGTCCCTCGCAATCGCATCTATGTCCAGTGATAGCTGTGCGGCTGTCACGCCCTCGTCCAGGTTGTTCCGCATCAAGGTCCTGAGCGTCTGAAGCAGGGTTGTCCGTCGGGACGAGTCATGCCGGCGTAAAGGCCCCAGGACTTCCTCGCAAAAGGACCGGACCTTGGAGGAGTCCGGCACCTGAAGCAATAGCCCCGCCGTCCCCAAATCGGACACCAGCAGGGTTCGCCCGCCGATTCCTCTGAGCCGGGCCAGGTGGGCCGCGCCCATGACCACAGAGAACGCCTCGAGGTAACCCTGCGGGCCGGATAGCGGTCCCGTAAGTACCGAAAGGGAAGCATCGATTCCCTCACCGCCATCCCTCAGGACGAGGCGCAGACTTTCTGCGACGGGGCGGACGGACTCCACTGGGCTGTCCCCTAAAGGCCACAGCGTGACAACAAAATCATGGTGAAAGCCCATCAACGGTTGGGGACGGGTGTACTCCACCAGGCGGTGAACCGCGCCAGCGAGCCGATCCTGCAGGCCAGTGGTGTTCTCCGGGATGCCAGACCAAAGGATTAGGGCATGCGATTGGGATAGATTGTGCCCCATCCGCGCAGCCCGTGTGATGAGTGAGGCCGGCAGCGGACCCCGGGTGGTAAGGATCTCCCTGAGGATTTCCCCCGCCTGGTGCCAAGCCACTTCGGCGGCGCTCCGGGCGCTGAGGAGTTCCAAGGCAACAACTGTGGCCGCGTGCTCGATCGCTCTCAGGTCCAACGGGGTGAATTCTTCTACGCTGCCGATGGTCCATATCCAGGCTACGACTTCTTCCTTGACCACTACGGCAGCACGAATGGCAGAGGCTCGTGACCCATCACCGAGGCGCAACGTGACGTTGGTGAGGCCTGTGCCGGCTTTTACGGGATGTCGAACGTCTTGAGTTGCCTCTTTCATCAGCGCTTCCAACTGCATGTCCGACTTAAACGCGGATCCGCACATCACCGTTTCGTGGCCGCTTCGGATCACCACGGCGCGTGAAAGCAGCTCTGAAAGCGCCGTTCCTATGTCATCCAAGCCACCTCCGCTGAGAGCCAAGGACGTAAGCCGCTGGTGAACTTCGGCCACTTGCCGTTGGAGCTCGTATTGTTCCTCCAACGTCTGATTCAGCGCATTCAGCTTAACAATGGTGCTGGTTTGATCGGCACGAAGTCGGGCGGTGTTGATGGCGATTGCAGCTTGGTCTGCCAGGACCGCCAGCAGTGAAACTTCCTCCGGGTCGAAATGATGGGCCCGCCGTGTGAAGCAATTGAGGATCCCCAAGGTGCCACCCGGGGCGTTGAGCGGGATAGCGATCATCGACGTGTAGCCTTGCTCCAGCGCTGCCGCGGCCCATGGGCCAAGGGACGGATCGGTGCCGGCATCCTGGATTTGGATGGGGATGCCCGTAGCAAAGGCCTGGCTGGACGGGGAGCGCAAGGACGTGCCTCGCAAGCGGATCGGGTGGAGTGAGTTGACGTCCCGGATGTACTCATCGGAGAGGCCGTAGGAACCTCGGATCTGCAGGACCGTACCTGTGGCATCGGGGACTGTCACCGAGGAAAAATCGTAACTCATCAATTCGCTGGCGGTTTTGGCGACCATGGTCAGAAGCTCGTCAACGGATACTCCCTGGTTCACTGCAGAACCTATGGATCCGAGCGCCTTCAGCCAGTTCCGGAGGCGTTCGGCCGCTCGATCTGACCGCTCTTTCACAGTCTCAGTATTGCCATTGTTGGGTTGGGAGGATAGAGCTAAACGACGGCGACGCCACCGCGCCGCGGTTAACAGCGGTCCGGTCGGGTCGCTGTCGTTGGCGGTTCTTAGTGGCCGAACCTACTCGGCGAGTGCGGAGACGACGGCGGCCGCTACAGCCTCGCTGGACTGCGGGTTCTGACCGCTGATGAGGTTGCCGTCGCGGACCACGTAGCTGCTCCACGCAGGGCCTGACTTTACGATCGCGCCCCGCTCGGCGAGCGTGGTGGCCACCAGCCAAGGGGTCTTCTCGCCGGTGCCGCCCGTGAGCTCTTCCTCGTCCGTGAACACCGTCAGCTGACGGCCGGCGAAAGCGAAGCTGCCGTCCGGGGCGGTGGCGCTGAGCAAGCCCGCAGGGCCGTGGCAGAAGGGAGCGATGATTTTTCCGCTATGGTCCGCCGCTACGAGCAAGGCACCGAGCTCGGCGTCCGTGGCAAGATCGGCCATGGGACCGTGCCCGCCCGGCAGGACGACGGCGTCGAATTCGGCCACATTGACGGAGTCCAGGGAGTAGGGAGTTTCGAGTTCGTCTGCTATTTCCCCGATGTACTGCTTGAACTCCTCAACCTTTTCCTTGTCGCCCACGATGTCCGGGTTCAACGAGCCAGAGTCCACCGTTGGCTTCTTTCCGCCCGGGCTGGCGATGGTGATGGCTGCGCCCGAGGCTTTGAGGGCTTTATGGGCAACTACGAGTTCCTCGGCCCAGACGCCCGTGGGGTGGAGGGTGCCGTCAGCGAGTTCCAGGGAATCGGCTGCTGAAACAACCATAAGAATGCGGGACATGAGGTTCCTTTCGGGAGAAGGTAAAGCGGGTCGCTATTCGATGGTGCTCCTCGCGACTGCCGCGTTGGCATAGAGAATGCTGTGGCCCCCATAGGAATTCTTTGGGGGGGTGCCCATGCGAGGATTGCACCGATGGCCACTCACAACATGGAACACTTACGGACCTTCCTCACGGTTTACCGTGTGGGGTCCCTGACCGAAGCCGCAAGAATGCTGGGCATTTCGCAGCCAACAGCCTCCACGCACGTCCACTCCTTGGAACTGAATCTTGGCTTGCGGCTCTTTGAGCGGAGCCCGGCGGGCGTCACCCCGACTCCTAAAGCCGACGAATTGGCGCGTGACGTTGGCCCGCACATCGACGCCTTGGACGATCTCGCCTTTGTGTACAACGTTTCAGGAGCAGATGAGTCTCTTCACTTAGGCGGTCCGGCAGAGTTCGTCACGGCCATGCTTTTGCCGGGAACCCCGGAGCTCACCCAAGGCATTGGAGTCAGGCTAAGGATTCGCTTTGGCCTGGTTGACGACTTGCTTGAGCAGTTGCGCGCCGGCCACCTGGACATGGTGGTCAGCGCAGTCCGTCCCCGGGTCCAGGGGGTTACGGCATCGCCCCTCTTCGACGAAGACTTTGTACTGGTGGCAGCGCCGTCCTGGCAAACCAGCCTCCCGGGTGACGAGCCAGTGGAGGCTGAACTGGCAAGGATTCCTGTGGTTGCCTACGCCGAGAACCTGCCGATCGTTCGCCGTTACTGGCGGACCGTCTTCCAGAGACGTCCTGATGATCTCAGGAGCAACTGCATCGTTCCGGATCTTCGCGGAGTGCGCGCGGCCATTCTGGCTGGTGCGGGAATGTCTGTGTTGCCCAGCTATTTAGTGGAAGAAGATATAGCCGCGGGTAAACTCGTGGCCTTGCACACCCCCGAGTTTGCGCCGCTGAACACCGTGTATCTGGCCACCCGAACCGGCGACCTTAACCGCAGCCATCCGTTACGCTCCCTCGCATCCGCTATCGAGCGCCTAAGTCAGACCTCTGGTAAGAGTCCAACAAAGCCGTGACAGTCAGGCCACCATCTCGGTTGGGTGCGATAGTAAGTTGCCCGCCATGCGCCTCGGATATCTTCTGTACCAGCGCCACGCCGAGTCCATGTCCTCCATTGCGATTGCCGCTCCAACTGCACCGCGCAAGATGGAGAGCAGCAAGCCTCGATCGCAGATGCCAGCAAGGGGGTGGGGGTATACCCCTTCGAGGTTCGGCCCCCTGCCCATAGCGCCTGACTAGGCGTACGAGTTTGACAGTGACCAACGGAGGACACACAGGGGGAGTGTGTACGCCGGCTGTAAAACTAACCCCTGAGGTCGGCGCTCTAACCCGGCCGGGATCAGGGGTGAGTGCCCCAGTAGGGTACCAGTCCCAGGAGCGGGACGGGCGCGGCCGCGCGCCAGCAGCTGGCAGATCGCCCGCGTCTGGATCTCCGGGGCTCAGTGCCCATTGAGTGATCGGTGTGCTGCCGGTCCTAGGTCAAGATGGATAGTCCAGGCATGCTGAGTGCATGATGGCCACCGTCGCGGTACTTTCTATCGGGTGTTTCGGCCCTGTGCGGCGGAGGTGATGAGGTCACTCTTGGTCGGTGTTGTGCCCGTGCGCAGTGCTGCGGTCCAGGTCGCGGTGTCGGTGACGGCTGCCCAGTTCGAGTGCATCAGTGCCATAAGGGTCTCGTGGACTTGGCGTGCGGACGCGGTGCCGGCGTCGTTGGCGAGGTCGATTGCTCCGGTCGCGTCGCTGAGGACTTCGACGGTGAATCCAAGAGGCTCGGCTGCCGCGGCGGAGGCGACCACACAGTTGTTTGTCATGTAGCCGGCCAGGGTGATCGTGTCGATGCCCTGCTCACGCAACCAGGCCTCGAGATCGGTGTCGGCGAAGATGGTGGAGTACTGCTTGTTGATGAGCCTCGCTGCCGCGTTCTCGTGGACGGCCACCTGGGGGTGGTTCTGCCAAGTCGCTGATCCGGCTGCGAACACAGGGGCTTCTGCCGGGAGTTCATGCTGGACGACCACGACCGGCGTTCCGGTCTGCTCTGCGGCCTTGATCGCAGTCTGGATGCTGGTGATGGATTGGTCACGGTCCGGGTACTGGATCGGAAGCAGTCCGTCGAAGTATTCCTGTTGAGCGTCAATGACGATTAGGGCTCGGTGGGGGGGGCGGTCATGGGGTTCTCCTTCAAGGGGTGTGTTGTGAACGTCGGAGTGTTGAAATGGCGCTATTGCGGGCAGAGGTGCGTTCAGGTACGGGAGTTGGTAGTGATCGGCGATCAGGGTGATCCCGTGTTGGTCTAGGGTTGGTGAGTGGCCGCCGACGACGAGCATCACCTCGTCAACGCCCGTGCGCTGGTGCAGGGCTTCGAGACGGTCGGCGACAGTGGCTGCGGTGCCATGGAAACTGCGGCTGGTGTAGGCGTCGAGGATCTGCCGCCGCTGAAGTGTCGTTTGGTAGGCCTCAACCTCGTCGGGGGGGAGGAGCAGGCAGCCTTCGTTTTTGAACATGCGAAGCATCGCCATGGCCGACGTTGCCGCCTGCCGTTTGGCCTCGAACGGGTCGTCGCCGATCGCCGCAGGCACGCTGACGAGGGTGTGCGGCTCGGCCAGCACAGCGGAGGGCTGGAAGTTCTCACGGTAGAGACGCATGGCCGTGTCGATGTCAGCGTCGCCGAACTGCAACGCGAACGCATACGGCCTGCCGAGCCGCACGGCCAGTTGTGCTGAGTACGGAGAGGAACCCAGCACCCACACCTCCGGGAAGGTCGAGGGTTCAGGTACCCGGTTTTCTCTTGCCTGCCAAGGGCCGGGAACCGCGTGGACACGCCGGTAGGTGTGCCCGGGAGGGACGTCGTCATTCAGGAACCCGAGCAACTCGTGCACCTGCTGGGGGAATCTGTCGTTGGCATCCCCGCCCCCGGCGCAGAGCCGCAGCAGTCGCCCCATCGGTACCGGGGGCCCGTCCCAGCCCAAGATCGATCCGGCCAGGGGCGAGAGCCTCCAGCATCCCGAACTGCTCGGCGATCAGCAACGGGGAGTGGTTGGGCAGCATAACCCCTCCGGCGCCAAGGCGGAGGGAGGCGCCCAATCCTCAAAGCCCGTCTCCCCAAGCTCTCCAGGCACCAAAAACCCCTCCGAATAAACGGAGTGAAGGACATCCAGAACCAACTGCTTCGTACCTGGGGTAATCGCGCCTCCAGTGCCCCACCACACGACGTTATGCAATGAAACCCAGTCGGCTAGACCTGATACGAGTAACTTACGGATGACTTCGTCTTTGCTTACCATGGCACGCCTTCCGCCAGATGTACGTCCGGACTGATCCCATTCCAGGGAAGATATCGATCGATAGTCCACTGGTCCCGGAATTAGGACTTTTCACAAGAGCCTCGCGCCATCGAGCAAATGATAGACACTAGAGTCCTGCTGCCTATCCCGTCGTCGCAGAGATGGTCCAAGCTCGTACTAGTCAGGGCAGACTGGCTGCCGCTATGTACGCAGAAGCGTATCGTGCACCGCCACGTGCTCGCCGACCTGAACGGTCAATAGACCGCCCAGTCCCTCACAGCGGGACCACACTCGGAACTCTATGCGTCCATCCTCGTTACGCACGGAGATCTTCGATGCGGTCTCCCGCTCAAGAGCAAGCCGCACTTCGTCACCGTTAAGCCAGCGGACGTTCGCTGACCCAGCGATCTCGTCCCATGTCAGATTGACGGTACTCCCGTCGTTCGGATGGGGCCATATGCGTCCTCTCCTGGCCCCATGCAGGGCACGAGAGCGGTAAAGTCCGATCGTGAAGACACGATGGTCAACGCCTATCGTTATTGGATCGCTGATGGGCCTCGCGGCGTCGGCAGGTGCATGCTCCGCACCCATCCAAGAGCTGTCCCCATCCCCTTCCGCGTCGCAATCCTTACGCCTCGTCACGATCAACGCACCCCAGAACGGTGCCATGGATGCGAACTTTTCCGGCACGTTGACCATCGATGACAAAGGGTGCGTCCAGGCGCGTCAGGGAGCCGACAAGTCCACGGTTTACACTCTCGTCTGGCCCAAGGGTTATACAATTCAAGGCGATTCGAAGGCCTTCGAAGTTGTAGATGCGGATAAGAAGGTGGTGGCACGTTCAGGATCCGGGTTTCAGATCGGGGGCGGGCTCGGTCTTCCGAACTCGCCAGGTGAAAACTGGACGGAACGCGACTGCGCCCAAGGCCATCTCTGGATAGTTGCTCCACTGCCCATCCATTCTGGATTCCCTCGGTGAGCGCGCGGCACAGGGCGCAGGTGGGGCTGAAGATTGACCGCAACGATTCCGTGTAGCCAGTCTCATAGCTATAGGACAGTTGCGCATACCAATACCGTATGAACGCCTCCAGCCCCTCCTTCGAGTTCTCTTTCGCCAACTCCGGCATCACGGGCACCGGCACATTTTCCGCCTTGCCGTTCGCGTCTGCCGGCTTGTACACCGCCGAAGCAGAGGAAACGGGAACCGGGGTGCCGGTCGCGCTTAGAGTGGGGGACGCCGTCGTCGAGCCTGTTTCAGTGGCCGTACCGGAAGGTGTGCCACCCTGCCAGCCGCCGCCCTGGCAGCCGCTCAAAACGAGTAAAGCGGCCACTCCAACGGCGAAACCTCGCATGCGGGCGGACGGAAAAGAGGCAAACGAAAGGCGTGGCATGACAGGCTCCCCAGCGGCTGTTTTGGCGTAGTGTCGGCAAGTCTAGATGGGGGAGGACGCAGTTGGCTTGTCGACGATTCGAGCCTGTGGATAACCCGGGCTCTATCCAGGGCAGGCCTGCGGGCGTATTCTTTCCTCGCCGGTTGGTCTTCGCACACACATCCATTGGGGGAAACATGGTCACGATCGCACGCCCGGGCACGGCTCAGAAGAAAACGGACAACGAGGAAACAAAGACCAGCCGCACGCGCAGCCGCCTGCACGTGGGCGCCGCGCTTGTAGCCGCATTGTCGCTGAGCGCATGTTCGTTTCCCCTTCCGGTAGCGCAGCCCACGCCTAAAGCTTCGGCCTCGAACGCCCAGGAGCCCAGCGCGGAACCCTCTGCCGAAGTCACGGCAGAGGACAGCGCGAGTCCCGAACCCACGGCAATCCCCGACGCAACGTCGGGCAACGCCGGCCCTTATGGCGAGTTCACGTCGTTGTCCGAGGCCTGCCTGTCCGTGAGCGCCACCATGTTGAGCGTGACCATCCTCCCGCTTGCGGCGTTGGTGGGCGGCAACCCTGAGGACATCGAAAAGGCGAAACAGGAGTTGTCCCAGCTGCAGGGCAAGGTCCCGGAAGAGTTGAAGCCGAGCTTCGAGAAGCTGCGGGCCTTCACGGAAGAGGCAGGCACCGACTTCAGCAAGTACGGGGATCCGGAATTCGAGGAGCTTATGAAGCCCATCCAGGACTGGATGGACAAGAACTGCAAGTAGTCTGCGCCGCGCAATCCCTCGTCTCCCAAAGCGTCAGAGCCAAGCGCTAGGGTGGTAGTCAAGAGAAGGGGAGTGCTCGATGTCAGAACAAAGCTTGCAGATCGATCCTGTTCCTGAGGGCGAGGTCCCCGGTACCGGACGCACCATCATCTCCGAGGCTGCCGTCGCCAAAGTTGCCGGTATCGCTGCCCGCACGGTCCCGGGTGTCTACTCCCTGGGCTCGGGTCCTTCCCGGGCGCTGGGTGCCATTCGGGATGCTGTCGGCAGTTCGGACCACGCAGCAGGTGTCCGCGCCGAGGTCGGCGAAACGCAGGTGGCAGTGGACATCAACCTCGTGGCTCTCTACGGGCATCCCCTGCACGGAGTCGCCAACCAAGTGCGGGCTGCTGTATACAGGGCTGTCCAGGAACTCGTCGGGCTCCAGGTCATCGAGGTCAATATCGAGATCACGGATGTCTACGTCGCCCCGCCGCCCAAGCCGGCAGGCGTCAAGACGGTCCACGTGGAAAAGGAGGCGCTCCAGTGAGCATGACCGTGGTGGGTATCGCAATCGGCGCGTTCGTGGCGTTCATGTCCTTCCAATTCGGCCTCTGGGGCTTCCTCGTCTCGCTGCTGTTCATGGGCATCGGAGCCCTCCTCGGCCGAGCGGCGGACGGCAAACTGGACCTTCGCAGCGTCCTCGACGCCATTACGGGCCGGCGCTCTTCCTCATGAGCGTGGCTGAGGCTGTGGAACCCACCACCAGCCTGGCCGGCCACAACCGGATCAGTACCCAGGCTTTGACAACCTTGGCCCAGGCCGCAGCCGCCGAGGCACTCGGCGTCGCTCCGGGGGATATCCGTGCGGATTGGTCGGACGACGACGGCCTGCTGGCTTTGTCGATCGTCGCACCCATCAGCGTCCCCGCCTTGGGTGAGGTGCTCCGAAATCCACAGCGCATACAAGGTTTTGGTGGCTCCATCTGGGACCGCGCCGTAGCGGCGAAGGCTTTCGTACTGGACAGCGTTACGCGCCTTAGCGGGTCGCAACTCAGCAGGGTGGACATCAGGATCAGCGGGGCCCACGTCACGGAAGGAGGCCGCGTCAAGTGACACACGATCAGGAAGCGAGCACGGAACCGTTGAGCGTGCGCCCCGATGCAGGACCAAGCGGCGCGAGCCCACTCGACCCGGGGTCCCTGGGCGGTGCCGCTCCGGTGGCCGGCGAAGATCCTGCCATGAGCCGCATCCTGCGCAGGGAAACCCATTCATCCCGGGCCGGGGCAGCCGGCATCGCGGCCGTACTGGTCATCATCCTTTGCGTGTACGCCTTGCTGGAGTCGGTGGTCCGTGCCATCGGTCAACCACCGTGGCTTATCGATCCCGGGACGGCGGCTGAGCGGATCATCGCACTCCCGTCCGGAATTTCACCGCTGTTGTTGGGCGCCAGCGGTGCCGTCATCGCCATGGTTGGCTTGTTCTTCTTCCTTCATGCGGTGCTGCCCGGCAGGCGGGCCCGCCATTTGCTACGGGACCCGCGCACCGCCGTCGTGGTTGACGATGAAGTCCTGGCCTCTGCGCTGGCACGTCGAGCGCGAACCGCGGCGAACGTGACGCAGGAACAGGTCATGGTGGTTGTCTCGCAGCAGCTTGTTGTGGTCAATGTGCGGCCCACATCCGGGAGCAGGGTCAGTGAAGAAGCCGTCTTGGTGGCGGTGCAGGCCGAGCTTGAGGAAATGTCGCCTGTGCCGATGCCCGCTGTTCGCGTCAACTTGGCGTCGTCGGGGGTGATCGGGGCATGAACGGAACGCCACGGGCGCTTAACAGGGTGTTGCTATTCATCATTGGCGTGAAGCTCCTGGCGGTTGGCCTGCTGCTCCTATTGCTGGCGACTGTTCCGGCCGTTGCCACGTGGTGGCATGGTTGGGCCGCCTCCGCTTGGGCTCGCGCTGAGGATGCCTTCAGGCAAACGCGTTTCCCGGGGCGCGAGGAAAGCTGGCTGTGGATCGTGGCCGGTGTTGTTTTGCTGGCCGTCATCGTGGGCATGGTTGCGTGGCTTTCACAGCAGGGCAAAGGCAGGGCCAACCTGCTTGTGGCAAGCGACGACGAGAGCCATGTGGCCGGTGAGGTTCAGATCGGTGGGGGCGTAGCCGAGCAGGCGCTCCGTGCTGCATTGGCGGACCGGACGGACCTTGCAGGCGCATCGGTGGCCACGTACGAGGTCCAGGGACAGCCGTGCTTGCGGGTGCGCATCCAGCCGCGCCAAGGCGTGGCCCCGCATTTGTTGGCGGCCGAGGTGTCGCGCCTGGTGGAAGCCTTGGACTTGGTCATTGGCAAGAAGACCCCCGTGTTGGTCCACATGGTCTCGGGAGCCCGCGCGAAACTGACGCGGGCCGAGCGGGTGCGCTGATTCAGGGAATGAGGGAGCCCCCGGGATGGGCGCCCGCTCGGTGGACAGGAGGCTCCCGTGGCAGGGACAACAGCGGCAGGGACAACAGTGGCGGGGACAACGCTTGCAGAGGTGATGGCCGAGCTGGCCACGTTGGAGGAACCCAAAGTCCGCGAGGTCAACGAAAAGCATGGTGACGACCACGGGGTAAACCTGGGTAAGTTGCGCGCTGTGGCCAAACGCTTGAAGACCCAGCAGGAACTCTCACGGGAACTTTGGGAAACGGGCGATACTGCGGCCAAATTGCTGGCGTTGCTGGTGTGCCGTCCGAAGGCATTTGAGCGCGATGAACTGGACGCCATGCTGCGCGGGGCACGGACGCCCAAAGTTCACGACTGGCTCGTGAACTACGTCGTGAAGAAAAGCCCCCACGCCGAAGACCTGCGTGTTGCGTGGTTTGCCGACCCCGATCCCGTGGTCGCCAGTGCAGGGTGGGCGCTGACCTCTGAGCGGGTTGTCAAAGACCCGGCAGGGCTGGACCTCGAAGGACTGCTGGACATCATCGAGGCGGAGATGAAGGATGCTCCGGAACGCCTGCAGTGGGCGATGAACCATTGCCTGGCACAGATCGGAATTGAGTATCCGGAGTTTCGGGCCAGGGCGCTGGACATTGGCGAGCGGCTCGAAGTTCTCAAGGATTACCCCACTCCGCCCAACTGCACGTCTCCTTTCGCGCCCACCTGGATCAACGAGATGGTGCGACGCCGGAAGTCGTAGTCAGGGAAGTCAGCCCCTGTTGCGGTGCATCATCCGGTAGGTCAGTTCGGCGAGAAGTTCCTCGTCGGAAAGGTGCGAGGCCCGCGCGATGGGTGCCGCAGGAACCACGACGCGTGGCCCTGCCGACGGCCGCGAGTCGTCTCCCGAGCGCATGTCGTCAGGCGTGATTTGGTCCGGCGCGAAGTTCGTTTTTCCCTTGAGGACGTCCGAAACGGATCCGGCGCGCCAGCCCAGGGCGTGCTCGAGTTTGCGCTGGTTGATCTCCTGCGTCCGTCGTGTGCCCGACTCCAGCGTCCGCACGGTCTTGATGGCTGTCCCGGCCTGCTTGGCCAACTGCACTTGGCTAAGGCCTTGAGCCAGGCGTTCTTCTTTGATGAGGCGGCCTATAGTTTGAAGTGCTTCTAGTTCATCCACACTTCCCACTTTTGCATAGGCAAGATTTGGCAATCAAATCGAGCCGCCGCACGTAGGGGCAGTGGGGCCTTGCCGAGCGCGGGAAAACGTGAGGCTCGACGGCGGACGGCCGGGGAGGCTGCCCGGCTTCTGAGCCGCGATACAAAGGTTACTTTGTATCGTTGTGGTTACGGTCGGTGTAAGCGCTTGCATTTCGCCGGGAAACCTCGCTAGTGTGAGGGCCACCACATCAATTGCGCCACGCTTTTCTTGTACTCAGCGAGGAGTCTTTAGCATGAAAAAAACCAAGTACCTGCTCCCGGTCGCAGCGGCCGGCGTTCTGGCACTTACCCTTTCCGCCTGTAGCGGAGACGGCGGCGGCGGCGGAACCACCGCCGGCTCGGATGATTGCTCCGCCTACGAAAGCTACGGAAAGCACGACGGCAAGACTGTCTCGGTCTACTCGACGATCGTCGATATCGAGGCAACCAACCTCGAAGAATCCTGGGCGCAGTTCGAGAAGTGCACAGGCATCACAGTCAAGTACGAAGGCAGCAAGGAATTCGAAACGCAGATCGGCGTCCGGGCTCAGTCCGGCACCGCCCCTGACGTCGCAATCTTCCCGCAGCCCGGTCTTCTGGCAACCCAGGCCCGCGCCGGTTACCTGAAGGCTGCTCCGAAGACCGTGTCCGATCTCGTGGACAAGAATTGGTCCCCGGACTGGAAGAAGTACGGCACGGTAGACGGCACGTTCTACGCCGCTCCGATGCTCGCGAACGTCAAGGGCTTCATCTGGTACGCACCCAAGACATTCTCGGACAAGGGCTGGGAAGTCCCGAAGACCTGGGACGAAATGATGGAGCTCACCAAGAAGATCGCGGCGGACGATCCGAACATGAAGCCGTGGTGTGCAGGATTCGAATCCGGTGAAGCGACGGGCTGGCCCGGAACCGACTGGATCGAGGACGTTGTCCTCCGCGCCCACGGGCCTGAGGTTTACGACCAGTGGATCACCCACCAGATTCCGTTCAACGACCCTAAGATCGTTGAGTCCTTCAACAAGACCGGTGAAATCCTGCTCAACCAGGATTACGTCAACGGCGGCTTCGGTGACGTCCGCTCGATCCTGAGCACGGGCTTTGCCCAGGCCGGCCAGCCGGTTCTTGATGGTACGTGCGCCATGCACCACCAGGCGAACTTCCAGGCAGCCAACTGGCCTGCAGGCACCAACGTTGCAGAAGACGGCGACGTATGGGCTTTCATGGCACCGCCTATTGACGAAAGCAAGGGTAAGGCTGTCACCGGCGGCGGCGAGATGGTAGGTGCATACAAGGACACCGCGGAGGTCCAGGCATTCCTGGCCTACCTTGCAAGCGCTGACTTTGCCAACAACCGCGTCAAGCTGGGCGGCGTTGTTAGTGCCAACAAGGGCCTCGATCCGAACAACGCACAGTCGGACCTGGACAAACTGACCGTCCAGATCCTCCAGGACCCTGAGACGGTCTTCCGCTTTGACGGTTCCGACCTGATGCCGAGCGCAGTTGGTTCCAACTCGTTCTGGAAGGGCATCGTGAGCTGGGTCAACGGCACCCCTGCCAAAGAGGTAGCTGACAGCATCGAGTCCAGCTGGCCCAAGAGCTAACTACAAAGGCGCTGCCTCCCTTGGCTGGTGTGCCCAGCCAGGGAGGCAGCGCCTTTCCCGGAACTTAGTGATTCACTCACGCCCCGGAGGTTGGGTATGGAATTTATCGGAGGAAAACTCCTTCAAGTAGTGATTGCGCTGGCGATCTTCGCCGCAGTGATCGGCATCATCATGCTCCTGGTGGACAGGGCACCGAAATCGGTCAAGGACAGGGTTACCGTGGCCGGCTTCCTTGCCCCCGCTGCCATTCTGATGATCGTGGGTCTGGTCTATCCCGCAGTACGCACGTCAATGCTGGCCTTCACGGATGCCAGCGGCGCGCCAAACGGCATGGACAACTTCGTGTGGATGTTCACGCAACCGGAGGCGTTGACCACCCTGCGTAACACCGTCATCTGGACCGTGCTGGTTCCCCTTTTGTCCACGGGCTTCGGCCTTGCCTATGCAGTCTTCATCGACAAGGCCAGGGGGGAGCGGGTCCTGAAGTCCTTGGTCTTCATGCCCATGGCTATCTCCTTTGTGGGCGCCGGCATCATCTGGAAGCTCGTCTATGACTACCGCGGCCCGAACATCGAGCAGACCGGTGTCATCAACTTTTTCCGCGACGCCTTGGGGATGGATCCCAAACAGTTCCTCTTGGACGCCCCGGAAAACACGATCTTCCTGATCATCGTGATGGTCTGGATCCAGACCGGTTTTGCCATGGTGATTCTCTCCGCTGCCATCAAGGGTGTTCCGGTGGAACTCATCGAGGCAGCCCGCCTGGATGGGGCCAACGCCTGGCAGCAGTTCCGCAATGTTACGGTTCCCGGCATCCGTGGAGCGCTGGTGGTGGTGTTG
Source organism: Paenarthrobacter sp. NPDC089322 (assembly GCF_040684895.1). Lineage (NCBI taxonomy): Bacteria > Bacillati > Actinomycetota > Actinomycetes > Micrococcales > Micrococcaceae > Paenarthrobacter > Paenarthrobacter sp. NPDC089322. The sequence goes on along the minus strand of NZ_JBFBGW010000001.1, from coordinate 368,075 downwards.
ACCACCATCACGATCGCCACACTGAAGGTCTTCGACATTGTTCGAACCATGACGGCCGGAAACTATGACACCTCCGTGGTGGCCAACGAAATGTACACCCAGGCTTTCCGTGCCGGTGAACCGGGACGCGGTGCCGCTTTGGCCCTCATCCTGTTCCTGATGGTGCTGCCCATCGTCGTGTACAACGCTCGAGTCCTTCGCAAGCAAAGGGAGATCCATTGACAGCCACGCCAGCCCCGAAAGAGGCCCAGACGGCCACCCGGCAGCGTCCTGGATCGGATCCCACGGAGGACGCCCAGCCGATCATGCGCCGCGTCAAGACCAAGCTCACGTCCAAGTGGGCAACAGCGGCAGCGATCATCATCGCCGTCGTATGGTCTGTACCGACAGTGGGTCTGTTCGTCACCTCCTTCCGTCCCGCCGCCAAGCAGATCGGTCCCCGCTCGAACGGTTGGTGGAATGCCTTCGTGGACTGGGACTTCACGTTCAAGAACTACGTGGACGTGCTCACCCCGGCAGGCTCGCAATCGGCCAACCTCCTGCAGTACTTCGTCAACTCCATCGCGATCGTCATCCCGGTCACGGTGTTTGTCCTGGTGCTGGCTTCCATGGCCGCCTATGTATTCGCATGGGGCAAGTTCAAGGGCCGCGACGCACTCTTCATCTTCGTCTTTGCCCTGCAGATCATCCCGCTCCAGATGGCGCTGATTCCGCTCCTGCAGTTCTTCACGCAGACCCTGCAGCTGCCGGCGGGATCGTACGCACAGCTGTGGATCGCCCACACTATGTTCGGCCTTCCGCTGGGCATCTTCCTCCTCCACAACTTCATCTCCGAGATTCCCGGTGAGGTCATCGAGGCGGCAAGGGTGGACGGTGCCGGACACAGCACCATCTTCTGGCGCATCATCCTGCCGCTGTCGGTACCCGCACTGGCGTCCCTGGCGATCTTCCAGTTCCTGTGGGTCTGGAACGACCTCCTGGTTGCCCTGGTGTTCTCCGGCGGTACGGCAGACGTAGCCCCCATCACCCAGCGACTCGCCGAAATCTCCGGTACGCGCGGTGCCAGGGATTACCTGAACCCGGCCGCGGCATTCGTCTCGATCATCATTCCGCTCCTGGTGTTCTTCGGCCTCCAGCGATACTTCGTGCGGGGCCTGCTGTCCGGCGGCCTCAAGGGATAACAACAACTGCAAGGTTGGTTACGCAGCGGATGACACTCCGCTGCGTAACCGAAGCCTGCACAAAATAGACTGTTTCTTCGCCGTAGGAAAGCAGAACGGCGGACTGAAGGCAGCCGGAGAGGGGGGCCTGTGGCAAAGACAACGGGTAGGTCCCAACGCGGAGGGCATACGGGCGTCAGCATCGAGGACGTTGCCGCGGCTGCCGGGGTGTCAACCGCCACCGTGTCCCGGGCTGTTCGCGGATTGCCTCGGGTTTCCCCCGCAACCCGCGAAAAAATACTGGAAGTGGCGGCTTCGCTCGGATACGTCGCATCCTCGTCCGCTTCCGGGCTGGCAACCGGACGGACGCGTACCATCGGCGTCCTGGCCCCGTTCGTCAGCCGTTGGTTCTTCTCCAAAGCCATCGAGGGTGCAGACCGCGAACTGCACTCCCGCAAATACAACCTTTCCCTGTTCAACCTTGGAGGCCACGGCAGCAACCGGGAGCGGTTGTTCAGCTCCACCATGGTCTACAAACAGATCGACGCCCTCTTGGTGCTGTGTATGGCGCTCAGCGAGGAAGAGCTGGAACACCTCCACAAGATCGACATCCCCTTGGTTGTGGTTGGCGGGCACGTTGAGGATTGCGCGTACATCGGCATCAATGATTACGACGCCGCGTCCACCGCTGTGCGGCACTTGCTGGACCTGGGGCATAAAGACATCGCGCTGCTCCATGGCGACGACGAGACTGACCTTAACTTCGACGTTCCCCGCGTGCGGATCCGGGCTTTCCAGGAAGTCATGGCCGACGCCGGTTTGGAGGTCCGTCCAGAGTGGGACGAATGGGGCGATTTCACCGTGGCCAGCGGACAGCAGGCCTTCAACAGGCTCTGGAGCCAACCCGGCAGGAAGCCCACGGCGATCTTCTGCTCGTCAGACGAAATGGCAATGGGAGTTATTTTCGAGGCCGGGCGGCACGGTGTCCGGGTGCCGCAGGACCTGTCCGTCATCGGCATCGACGATCATGACTTCTCCGAGTCCCTGGGCCTCACGACTGTGGGCCAGCGGCCGGACAACCAAGCGGAACTCGCAACCAAAATGCTCCTCGACGAACTCGACGGCATCGCGGGAGCCGTGCATTCGCAGGTAGCGCCCCACCAGCTGATTATCCGGGAGACCACCGCGCCTCCCTGCGCGAACTGAGCCTGCGCAAACTGCGCGAACTGGGCAGCCAGTCCTAAGAAGCCCGCGCCAACTGCCTGATGGGGATCCACCGCGAAGCGAGCCTGCGGTAGGCAGCCGCAGCGCCGGTCATGTCGCCCTCGGCCAGGCACTCAATGCCCAGGCGGACATCCATGGGTGACTCATCCGGGTACACCTTGTCCGCAACGGCTCCGTAATCCAGTTCCACCATGGATTGCACGTGGAACAGTTCGAGCCATTCCGTAAGCTGAGTCAGGTCGTCCAGCATGTCCAGATCCGGTGCAGCCAGGGCCAAGTGGGCTACCGCGAACCTGGCCCGATCCAGTGCTTCGGTCAGCGGCGTCCACACGCGGACCGTGAGGATGTGGCCGTCCGACTCCACCACGTCCTTGCGGTCGGATTCCGCAAAGAGCGAGAACCAACTGAACGGGATGCCCCACGTGGAAGCCCGGGTGTGCACGCGCTTGGCGTCCTCGCCTGCGTTGATGCGATCGATCCTGGCTTGGTGCTTGTCCCGCTGCGAAACCGGAATCAGCAGATCCGCCAGGGGACTGTGCACGCCATCCATCAGGGCATTTGCCGCCAAGCCGGCCCGAATCACCAGTTGGCTGGGGCAGTAAAGCAGCCGCCCGGCGTCGTGATCCTTTGCTTCCCCAGCCTCTTTAGAAGCCTCAGCGCTGCCGGCGGAAGCATCAGGCGCGGCGTGCCGCCCCTGGGGAATGCGCGTCATGCGGACCAGATCGGTCCGGCCTGTAGGGAAGGGGTCACCGCCGGAGCGCGTGATACGGCCCAGCGAAGCCTGCAGCTCCGCATTTTCGACGGCGGCCCGGGAACCGATCTTGCTGCTGTCCGCGACGAGTTGGCGCTGCTGCTCCGGAGGAAACGCCTCGAGGGGCTCGTAGATGCGCAAAGACGAAGAGAACGGCAGGCCTGCCTGGCCCCGATACAGGTTTCCAGTCATGTCCGGCCGTCCCCTTTCGTCAGTCACTGTGTGCTAGTCCGCCAGCTCCACGATTACGGGGGCGTGGTCCGAGGCACCCTTGCCCTTGCGTTCTTCGCGGTCGATGGAAGCGCCGGTCACCCGTGCTGCCAGGGGAGCTGACGCGAGGCAGAAATCGATGCGCATGCCTTCCTTCTTGGGGAAGCGCAACTGCGTGTAGTCCCAGTACGTGTAGACACCGGGGCCAGGGGTGTAGGGGCGGACCACGTCCGTGAAACCGGCGGTTTCGAAGGCGTGGAACGCTGCACGCTCGGGCTCGCTGACGTGGGTGTAGTTGTTGCGGCGGAACAAGTCGATGTCCCAGACGTCGTCATCGAACGGCGCAATGTTCCAGTCGCCCATGAGCGCAATCTGGGCGTTGGGATCGGCCTGGACCCATTCCGCGGCCTGGCCCCGCAGGACCTCCAACCACTTGATCTTGTACGGCATGTGCTCGTCGTCCAGCGAGCGGCCGTTGGGAATGTAGAGGCTCCAAATGCGGATTCCGCCGCACGTGGCTGCGATCGCACGGGCTTCCTGGGCAGGGTCCTTGCCGGCCTTACCGAACGCCGGCTGGTCCACGAACGTGCGCTCGACGTCGTCCAAGCCCACGCGGGAAGCGATTGCCACGCCGTTCCACTGGTTCACGCCGAAGTGCGCTACCTCGTAACCCATGCGCTCGAAGAGCTCCCATGGGAAGTTGTCGTCCTTGCATTTGGTTTCCTGGATGGCCAGGACGTCGCAGTCGCTGCGCTCCAACCAGGCTTCGACGCGGTCTGCACGGGCGCGGAGGGAGTTCACATTCCAGGTAGCTATCTTCACAGCCACTAACTTACCGAACTTGGCGCCGAGCGCATCCCCCGGCTGCGTATTACCGCCGGGTGGATGTCAGTGCGCGTACATGAACCGCGATGAGGCACCCCGGCGGAGTTTGATGCCGCAGACGATCAGCAGCAGTCCCGCCACCACGGAGAATGCTGCCAGCAGGCCCACCATGCCAAGGAACCCGAAGCCCGGGTTGATGAGGACAAAGAGCCCAAAGAGTGCTGTGACGAATCCGGTCAGCAGCCAGACTCCCCAGCCGTTCATGGAGTCCCGCGCTGCTACGGCAAGGATCATTTCGGACAGACCAAGAACCAACGCCCACAGTCCTATGAGGACACCGAGCGCCGCTGCCGTGATTCCCGGCCACGCAAAGGCCACGAGTCCTGCAGCGATGGAAACGAAGCCACCCACCATGGTCCAGCGGGAGTGCCGCGAGGGATCGTAGAAGTAGTGCGCGACGTTGGTGAGGCCGTCCGTGACCGCGAAGACGCCGAACACGAACACCAAACCGAAGACCGTGGCCACGGGCAACGCGGCAACCAGGAGCCCGAACAGCACGGCCAAGGTTCCCCGGACCAGCAGCGCTGTTCCCGAATGCTTGAACATCTTGCGTCCTGAGGCGTCGGACATATGGCCAGCTTAATGGAATGCCGCCCACGGATACAGAGGAAGGAGGGTCCTAACGCATCCCTTCGCGGCGGATGGCGGTGGCAATCGCCGCTGCCCTGGTCTCCACGCCGAGCTTGGCGTAGATGTGGGCCAGATGGGTCTTGACGGTGGCTTCGGAGATGAAGAGCCGCTTGCCGAGGTCGCGGTTGCTCAGGCCCTGGGTCAAGAGGCTCAACAGTTCTGCCTCCCGGGGTGTGAGGATTTCGTCGGGGTTGCGCAGTTGCTGGAACAAGCGGGAGGCCACGGGTGCGCTCATCACGCTCTTGCCTTGCACCGCGCCCCTTACGGCAGCGAAAATCTCTTCCGGCGCAGCGTCCTTGAGCAGGTAACCCATGGCTCCGGCGTCCACGGCCCTGACGATGTCGGCGTCCGAATCGTACGTGGTGAACACGATGACGGCCTGCTTGGGGTTGCGTTGCCGCAGCTGCTTGATGGCCTCAATGCCGTCCATGCCGGATCCCATCGCAAGGTCCATGAGGATCACGGCCGGGCGGTGTTGTTCGGCCGCCTCCAGCGCTTCCTCACCTGAAGCAGCTTCCCCGACGACGGCGATGTCCTCCTGGGTGCCCAGCAGCGCCTTCAGTCCGCTCCGGACCACGGTGTGGTCATCCACGAGGAGCACGGAAATTGCGGTCACGGGCTCTCCTTCCGGGCATCCTCGGATCCTCTGGTTGGCAAGGGCAGTTGCGCTGCAATGATGGTGCCTTCACCCGGCGTGCTCTCCACGGACAATTCTCCGCCCAATTGCTCTACCCGTTGGCGCATTGCCCGCAAACCGTACCCTCCGGCCTCCGACGGCGGAGGTACCGCTCCGGGATCAAAGCCGCGGCCGTCGTCGAACACGTCCAAGGTGACGGCGTCAGGCAGGTACCCGAGCGTCACGCTGGCGTGCTGCGCGTGCGCGTGCAGTTTGATGTTGGCAACGGCGCTTTGCGTGACGCGAAGCAGGGCGTGCCGCACCTCTGCCGGAATCGGGACTGCCTCGCCGGTGACCTGCACTCGAACGGAGTCCACATACTGCCGGGCCGCGTGCTCCAAGGCCTCGGGCAGCGGCCCTGTTTCCAGTCCCGGCGCGGAAAGTTCGTGGACCAGGCTGCGGGTGTCGGCGAGGTTCCTTCGGAGCAGGCCGGTTGCTTTGGAGACGTCATGGTGGGCTTCGGGAGCAGGCCAGGAACGGTGCGCGGCTTCCAGGAGGAGCAGGCTGCTGGCCAGGCCTTGGGTGACTGTGTCATGGATTTCACGTGAGACACGTTCGCGTTCCGCCGCGATCCCTGCCGCCCGCTCACTCGCGGTGAGCTGCTCCTGGGCCTTGGTGACGTCGTCGAACAGTTTGCGCTGCAACGCGGCGTCCCGCTCGATCTTGTCGTAAATCACCGTGAGAAGGCCGCCTGCGGCGAGCGGCCCCAGCAGCATGGCCACGTCCGTCCAGTCGCTCATGCGGAAAAGTCCGACGGCGGTCGCACCCGCCGTCGCGCCGCCCGCCAAATGCGCGGCAACGCCATGGAAGGCTGTGCGGGTGAGGAAGAAAATGGCGAAGGAGCACCACGCGAAACTCGGGGCCGCGATCACCAGGACCGCCCAGGCCGCGATCAAGGCAACCATCCACGGCAACCAGAGCCTGCGCGCGGATGCAGGTTGCGTGCGCGCGGGTGCCGGCTGCCTGCGTGTGGTCAGGACCGCCGTCACCACATAGAGCCCGCATACGGAAGCAGCCAGGGCAATGGTCCAGAGGTTGTCCGCGGGGGAGTGGCGCATGACGTACCGTACGGACGAAGCCACCATCAACACGGCAAAGCCGGCGTGCACTACGGCGTCGATCCTGCCGTCCAGGCGACCGCCCGCCAAGGCATGACTTCCGCTCGGCTGTAAGCGTGGCTGCGTGGTGGTGGTCATCAGTGGTTCCCGTTCGGGTTGAGGGCGCTCTTTCCATGCTAGATCCCGCGCCGCTGCGGGTCTCTCCACCTTTTGGCTGATACGGCCGGCGGAAAGGCTGAGCCGGGAACCTGCACCTGGCCGATGTGCGGGTCCGGCCGCGCGGGAAGCATGGAGGTGTACAGATTTTGCCATTGCTTACCGAGGCTTACCGCAAGGAGAAACACGTGAACAAGTCCAAGAAGATGATTGCCGCTGCCGCTGCCGGGGCATTGTTGCTCACTGGCGGTGTCACAGCTGTGGCCAACGCCGTGGTCCCCGAAGCCGCACCGGCGAACGTCGCCGCAGACGTCCAGCCCGCCCCGGAGAACGTCGTAGCGCAGAACCGCATCACGGTGGCTGCCTCCAGCGCGGCGGTCAATGCTGCGCTCGCAAAATGCCAGGCGGACAAACTGCCGTTCGTGACCGTCGCCTTGGTTGACCGCTTCGGCACCGTCCAGGCGCTTCTCCGGGGCGACAACGCTGCCGAGCACACCATCGAGGCCGCCAAGCAGAAGGCCTACACCGCGGCTGCCTTCGGTGCCCCCACGAGCGAACTGGCCAAGCGCGTCAATGGCAACGGCCCGTCCATCGCCGACCTGCCCGGCACCCTCTTCCTCGCCGGCGGTGTCCCGCTCAAGGTGAACGGCGTCTCTGTGGCGGGCATCGGCGTCGGCGGTGCACCGGACGGCGCCCTCGACGAAGCGTGCGCGACCGCCGGTGCTGATGCCTTGGCCGCCGCAGCGAAGTAGCCTCGAAGCATGAACGTGGGGAAGGTGCGCGGCCCGGGCACGGGGCGGGTGAACAGTGCTGCTGTGCTGATTTCTGCTGCTCTGCTGATCGGGCTCGTGGCCGGCTGCGCGCCCACCTCACCGCCGGACTCAAGCGGTCCATCCAGCTCGACGACGGCGACGTCACCTGCCACCTCGGCAGCCCCGACCGAAGCAGCCCCTACGCAAGGTTCACCGTCGAGCACGGGTCCCGGCCCGGCGTCGTCGGCGTCCTTGCCGCCCAAACTGACACCGGAGGCACAAAGGGAAACCGACCGGCTCCTGATCCTCGCGGCAAAGGCCAACAAACCCGCGCGCGTCCGCGAGTTGATTGCTGCGGGCGGGAACGTGAATGCCAAGGACGACATCCAGGACTCGGCGTTCCTCTATGCGGGCGCGGAAGGATTCAACGAGATCCTCCACTTGACGTTGGCCGCCGGAGCCGATGTCCGAAGCATCAACAGGTATGGCGGCACTGCCCTGATCCCGGCGAGCGAGCACGGGCATACGGAAACTGTCAGGATCCTCATCGCAGCCGGGGTTCCTGTGAACCACGTCAACAACCTCGGCTGGACCGCCATGCAGGAAGCAATCCTCCTCAACAACGGCGGGCCGAACCAGCAGGACGTCGTGCGGCAGTTGCTCGCTGCCGGCGCGGACCCGGACATCCGCGACCCCCAGGGACGAACTGCCCTGCAAAACGCGGAGCGGCTCGGATTCACGGAGATCGCGGCGCTGATCCGGAACCGCTGACCCTGCCCGCCCAACTAGGTCGCAGCAGAGCTCGTTTTGAGCCGTCAAAACGTGCTCTGCTGCGACTTACTTGGGTGGTTAGAGGGCTTCGAGGATGCTCACGTAATTCGCGATGCCCACACCGCCCATGTTCTGGACCGCTCCCCGACGGGCGTTGGGAAGTTGCATGTCGCCCGCCGTGCCGCTCAGTTGCATGGCCGCGATCACGTGCTGCGACACACCGGTGGCTCCGACGGGGTGGCCCTTGGCCTTCAGGCCTCCCGACACGTTGATGGGCAGCCTCCCGTCCTTGTAAACCCAGCCCTCTTTAATGGCTCGGGAGCCCTCGCCGCGCGGGGTGAGGCCCATGGCCTCGTACATGATGAGCTCGGCGATGGTGAAGCAGTCGTGCACCTCGGCGAAGTCCAAGTCGTCCACCCCAACTCCGGCCATGCCCAGCGCCCGATCCCACGAGGCGCGGGTTGCCGCGAATTCGGTGGGATCGCGCTTCTCCGCGGGGAAAAAGTCATTCGCGTGGCCGAATCCGGCCAGGCGCACAGGTGCGGTTGCGCCGCCGGTTGCCTGCATGGAAAGCACGACGGCGGCAGCACCGTCGGAGACCGGCGAACAGTCAGTGCGGCGCAAGGGTTCGGCGACGACCGGATTCTTCTCGGAAATCGTCCGGCAGAACTCCTCGCCGAAGTCCCGGTGCATCTGTGCGTAGGGGTTGTCCATTCCGTTGCGGTGATTCTTGGCTGCGATGGAGCCGAGGACGTCGCTGAGGCCCGCTTCGAAACCGGGGCCGGCGATGCCTGCGCCGGCGCTGCCTGAACCGTAGCGCTTCTCGTAATGCTTGGCCACCTCCGCGAAGAGGCCCGTGAAGCCGGTGGTTGAGGGTTTTCCGGCCATCTCGTACGAGGCACCGAGCAGCGCGGCCCCCACAACGTCGGCTCCGGTGTCGGTCATCTTTTCAGCCCCGATCACCAGGACGTTCCGGGCCGTTCCTGCGAGCACAGCCTTCACACCCTGCTGGAAAGCCGCGGACCCTGAAGCACACGCATTCTCCGTGCGCGTCGCCGGGACGTTGGCCAGGTCCGCGGAGAGCTGCAACGCGAGGGACGAGGTGAAGCCCAGCGGCTGCATTCCCGAGTTGAACTGGCCCAGGTAGATCTCGTCGATGTCCTTGGGATCAAGGCCCGAGTTGCGGATGGCTTCCCCCGCGACCTGCACGATCAGGGATTCCAGGGTCTCGCCCGTGAGCTTACCGAACTTGCTGTGACCCCATCCCGTGAGCAGGATGTCTTTGCCGAACTGGTCCTTGAGGCTCATGCGTTGGCTCCTTCGAGGGTCTCTTCACTAGCGAGGTCCGTCAGCGCGTGGTCCGCCGGCGCCATCGTGAATTCCGCTTCTGTTTTCCCGCGGAGCTCTTCCACCGTGACGCCCGGGGCGAGGCGGGTCAGCTCAAGGCGCGTACCGCCGTCGTGGTTTTCTGCGTCCGGAACAATATCGAAAACAGCCAGGTCGGTGATGATCCGATCCACGCATTTCAGCCCCGTCAGGGGCAGGGTGCATTCAGTAACGATCTTGGCCGACCCGTCCTTGGCGTTGTGCTCGGTGAGGACCACGACGCGCGGGGTACCGGCGACCAGGTCCATGGCGCCGCCCATGCCCTTGACCATCTTGCCCGGAATGGTCCAATTAGCCAGGTCACCGCTGCCGGACACCTGCATTGCACCCAGGATGGCCACCTTGACGTGCCCCCCTCGAATCATGCCGAACGAGGTGGCGGAGTCGAAAATGCTGCCTCCGGGGGTGATAGTGACGGTTTGCTTGCCGGCGTTGATGAGGTCGGCGTCCTCTTCTCCCTCGTACGGGAACGGGCCCATGCCGAGCAGGCCGTTCTCGCTTTGGAGGACAACCCGCACGCCGTCGGGCAGGTTGTTGGCTACCAACGTGGGGATGCCGATGCCGAGGTTGACGTAGTCGCCGTCGTTGAGTTCCTCAGCCGCGATCGCGGCCATTTGGTCTCGTGTCCATGCCATGGTTGTGCTCCTTTTGCTTAAGCCGGGACGGGTTCAGGCCGCTGCCGGACCGTTCTCTGCTCGATGTCCTTGACCCGGTTGCTCGCTTGAACCAGCCGCTGGACATAGACGCCCGGGGTGACGATGTGGTTGGGATCGAGTTCTCCCGGCTGGACGATGACCTCCGCCTCGGCGATGGTCACCTTTCCCGCAGTGGCGACCACGGGGTTGAAGTTCCGCGCCGTGTAGCGGTAGATCAGGTTCCCGTCAGTATCGGCCGTGTGGGCGTGAACCAAAGCGACGTCCGCGGTGATGGCGCGCTCGCGGACGTACGTGACGCCGTCGAACTCCTCCAGAGGCTTGCCTTCCGCCACCAAGGTGCCCACGCCGGTCCGCGTGTAGAAGGCGGGGATGCCGGCGCCGCCGGCGCGGAGGCGTTCGGCGAGTGTGCCCTGGGGCGTGAACTCGACATCCAGTTTGCCTGCCAGGTACTGCTCGGCGAACAGTTTGTTCTCACCCACGTACGACGCGATGACCTTCCGGACCTGCCCGGCCTCGATGAGTACGCCGAGGCCCTTGCCATCCACGCCCATGTTGTTGGACACGATGGTAAGGTCCGTGGCGCCGGACTCGCGGACGGCGTCGATAAGGTCCGCCGGGATGCCGCTCAGGCCAAAACCCCCGACGGCGATCGTCTGGCCGTCTGCCAAAAGGTCCTGTAGCGCTTGGCCCGCGTTCGGGCGGATTTTCGACATTTGTGACTCCTCGCTGAGTGTTCCACTTTGTGGACTCTGTGGTTCCTGTATTGGAGCGTAGATTTTCGGCTGGTGGTGGTCAATGGTGCGCGGCTTCAGCGGCTCACTGTGTGGAATGTAAGCTGATAGTTGTCCATATTGTGGATGGTTTCTCTGTGGAGGGTGTTATGGCGGTGCAAGCAGCGGTTCAGAATCCGGTCCAAGGCGCCCAAGTGGTGGGGCGGGTGGCCCTCCTCCTGCGTTTGGTGGGCCGCAAGCCTGAGGGAACCTCCTTGGCGGGCTTGGTTCGTGAATCCGGTTTGACCAGGCCCACAGTGCATCGGCTGCTGACGTCGTTGGCGGCAGAGGGCTTGTTGGAACACGATTCCGGCACGGGCAAATGGGTGTTGGGGCCTGAGATCTTTCTGCTGGGGTCAGTGGCTGCTGCCCGTTTCCCGATGGAGGACATCGCGCGGCCTTCTTTGCGCAGGCTGGCTGCCGAGACCGGCGAGAGCGCATTCTTCTCGATCCGCCGCGGCAACGAGACTGTCTGTGTTCTGCGTGAGGAAGGCTCGTTTCCCGTCAGATCGTTCGTGTTGCATGAGGGCGTGCGCTTCCCGCTGGGAGTGGCATCTGCCGGAACCGCGATCATGGCGTTCCTGCCTCCGGAGGAACAAGACGCCTTCCTTGTGGATTGGGGGACGCATGCAGGGGACTTTGCCGTGGGCCATCCTGCAGACGTGGTGCGGGAGAATCTGGAACAGACCCGCCTGACTGGATATTCGGTAAACCCGGGGCTGGTCCTGGAAGGCAGTTGGGGCATGGGTGCCGCCGTGTTCGATCATCAGGGACGGCCGGCGTGGGCGTTATCCATCACAGGAATCGAGCCCCGGTTCCGTCCCGAGCGCCAGGAGTTCCTCGGCAAGTTGCTGCTGGAGGAAGCACACCGGATGACGGCGCGTTTGCAGGGCACCTGACCCAACTGGGTCGCATTAGTGCGCGTTTTGAGCCCTGAAAACGCGCACAAATGCGACCCAGTTGGGTGCGTCAGGTGAGATCAAGGCGCATGAGGACCCTCGGGAAACCGTTGAGCACGGACGTTGTCTCCGCGACCTTCTTGAACCCTGCCTTCTCAAAGAGTCGGCGCGTGCCCACATAGGCCATGGTCAGGTCCACTTTGCTGCCCTTGTTGTCCACGGGGTACCCCTCGATGGCAGGGGCGCCGTACTGTCGGGCCATGTCCACGGCACCCTCCAACAAGTGGTGCGAGATCCCCTTTCCCCTGTGTCCCGGCCTGACCCGGATGCACCACACGGACCAGACCTCCGTGTCGTCGACGCGCGGGATCTTCCGGTTCGTTGCGAAACTGGTGTCCGAGCGGGGATGAACGGCCGCCCACCCAACCACCTCGCCGCCGTCGTACGCCAGGACCCCGGGAGGCGGGTCCTCAGCAACCAGCTTCTTGACGAACTCACCGCGCTCCTTCCTTTGGAGCGCAAGGTTTTGCTTGGAAGGGACGCGGTAGCTCAGGCACCAGCACACGTTGGCGTCGGGACTTTTGGGTCCGACCATGGTCTTCACGTCGTCGAACACGGTGGCCGGGCGGACTTCGATTGCCATGCCGCCCATCGTAGACCCGGGCTCCTGGCGCAGGGCTACCCGAACGTAAACGAGTACGCCTGAATGCCTTGCGGGACCCGGACCTCAAGGGATCCCGAACGGATCTCCGGGTCATCCACGATCCTGTACAGCGTAGGCGTTCCCGAAACGGCAACGGGCGTGGTCTTGCCGTCCCGGACCACATCCAGCGATCCCTCACCGCTGACCACGATGTAGACCTGCTTCGCGTGGTAGTTGAGGGCAATCGAGGAACCCGCAGCCGTTGGGGCGATGGACTGTGTTCCAATCTCCCACGCACCCTCCAGGGCAAAACTGTCCCCGGGTTGGCCGGACGGCACGGTGTACACACCCGGCCCGGCCTTGTACGGCTCCGTACCCGCGTAATTGCCCTTCTTGGTGACGCCCAGATAGGTCTCGGGCGTGGTGGCACCTGCCGCGGGACCGTCGTCGGTCGCTTCAATCGGAGCGGGCAACTGAACGGAAGGGTTGGCCTGCTTCAACAATTCCCGGATGAGCTTTTCCGTGGTTTGGTAGCCTCCCTCGCCGAACTTGATGTGCCGGACCGTGCCCTCGGAATCGATGAGGTAGTGCGCCGGCCAGTACCGGTTCCGGTAGTTGGTCCACGTGGAGAGGTTGTTGTCGATGGCCACCGGGTAGGTGATGCCCAGGCCGTCCGCGCCGGAGACCACATTGCGGACTTCTTTCTCGAACGCGTACTCGGGGGAGTGCACGCCGATCACTTCCAAACCGGCACCCTTGTAGGCGCTGTACCAATCCGTCAGGTGGGGAATGGATCGCTGGCAGTTGATGCAGGAGTAGGCCCAGAAATCCACCAGCACCACTTTGCCGTTGAGGTCCTTCAGGTTCACGGGCTGGTTACCGGGGGTGTTGAACCATTCCTGGATGCCTTTCAGGTCCGGTGCCGTGCCGCAGGATTCCAGCTCGGCAGCGCCGTTGCTGCACTTGTCCAGGTCCCTGTTTTGCTCGTTCACGAGGCCGCCAAGGTCCAGCGCTTCCTTGACCGCCTGGTTGTCCTGGACCTGTTCCTGCAGTGTGGAGGTGTAGTCGGGGACCAGTTTCTGGAGCAGCTGCGGCAGGTTGAACACCAAGCCGATGGCCAGGAGGATCATCATGATGCCGCCTGCTGTCCGGATCTTGCGCTGGTTGCGGCGGAAGGCCTTAACCCGTTCGGCCACCCGCCGTCCGGCGAGCGCGAAGACCAGCAACGGCAGCGCGGCGCCCACGGCAAACGTCAGGGTCAGCACGATGGTTTCCGGTCCCACTTGCCCGGTGGCGCCCGCAACGGCGATGGCTGCCAGCACTGGTCCTGCACAGGGAACATAAACGACGCCGAGCGCCAGTCCCAGCACCAGCCCACCGTTCTCCGTGCCCACATGCTTCTGCGGAATCCACGAGAAGGGCTTCTCCAGGATGTGCTGGAAACGATCGAAGATCAGGCCAAGCCCAATCAGCACCAGCACCACCAGGCCAATCCAGCGCAACAAATCCTGCGGAAGGTTCAGCAGCGTCAGAAGAAACGAACCCACCAGCGTGAAGGTACTGAAGCTGATCACCAGGCCAAGGATCACCAGGTAGGGACGCCAACCCGCCTTCCGCTGTTGCCTGGCTTCGGCTTGGCGTTCGACGGCGGCGGCACGGGTTTCGGTCGCGACGGAACCGCGTTTGACGCCGGCACTCCCGGTGCCGCTGCCGGGTGACCCGGCCGCTGTGGTGCCGTCGGCGCGGAGGCCGCTGCCGCCGTCGGGCGCTTTTTGCCCCGCGCTGTTGTTGCCGGTGCGCTGCCGCGCCCCTTGGACGCCGCCCGAAAGAAAGATGACCGGCAGGACCGGCAGGATGCAGGGCGAAATCCCGGTGATCAGTCCGCCCAGCAGGCCAATGAGTGCCAATTGCAGCATTGCGTCTCCCAACGTTGCCGGGCCGCCCGCGAGATGGGGCGGCTCCGGGTTTCTGCAGGAAGTTCGGAGCCGGGCGGCGAAAGGCTTGGTCAGGGGCTAAGGAGGCTGTTACTAAGGGTGCTTCAAAACTTTTTCAATCCGGACCCATCCACCACCGTGCAACCTCCGAATAGCTGGTGAGCACAGCACCTGCCACGCCACGGCAAAGCAGGTATGTGCCATACCAGAGGACCAAACGCCCATGGTTCCACAAACAAGGAGAATGACATGTTGTCCACAAAGCGCCCCGCCCTCGCCTTCGTTGGCCTCACTGCAGCCGCCCTTCTCGGACTCACGGCCTGTGGTGGCTCAAGCAGCTCCAGCACTCCCGCTTCTTCTTCGGCCGCCCCGGAGACGTCGTCAGCGGCACCGTCGCCGTCGCCCTCCATGAGCAGTGCCGCCATGGACCCCGCCCGTGACCTCGTGGGTCCCGGCTGCGCAGGATACGCGGCGCAGGTCCCGGACGGCCCCGGCTCGGTGGTGGGCATGTCCCAGGATCCGGTTGCTGTTGCTGCATCAAACAACCCGCTGCTGAAAACCCTGACCGCCGCTGTCTCGGGCCAGCTCAACCCTAAAGTGGACCTGGTTTCCACGCTGAACGGCAGCGAGTTCACGGTCTTCGCCCCAGTTGACGACGCGTTCGCCAAGATCGACGCCGCCACGATCGAAACACTCAAGACGGACGATGCCCTGCTGACCAAGATCCTCACCTACCATGTGGTTCCCGGCCAGCTGACCCCGGACCAGGTGGTGGGCACCCACAAGACCGTCCAGGGTGGCGAAGTGACTGTCGGTGGCACCAAGGACGCCCTCACGGTTGATGGCGCCAACGTGATCTGCGGCGGTGTCCACACCGCCAATGCCACCGTTTACCTTGTTGATTCGGTGCTGATGCCTAAGTAAGCCCTGGGGCTTCCGGCCATTGAACAGCACTAACAAAAAAGCAGGCGCCGGATCTCCGGCGCCTGCTTTGCTGTGGTGTTGTAGCCAGGACTAGCGGCCCAGGTCGCTGTCCACGTAGGACCCGGCCCGGCTGTGTTCGGAACCGCACGGACAACCACCGTTGAGCTCAACGCGGACGGTCACGGGCTTGGAAGCATCCACGGTGAAAGACACCTGCTCCTTGGACTCGTTGATCACGCGAAGAGTGCTTTCTTCTACTGGGTTTGGGGACATGGCATTACCTTACTGCTGGTCTTTGGGGGAGTTGGGCCGGTTTTCCTGTCCGGGACGGTCTTCAACCGCCGGGATGCTGCCTGTGGGCGTGCCGCCAGGACAGTCCGAGTCCGAGCATTTTTCAGCGCATTCATGCTTGGTCACGAGGTCGAATTGAACCCCGCCGTGCTGTTCGACTCCGGTGCGGATAGCCCGTTCCACCACGGAGTTGGCAAGGCGTCGCCGCAGGGACAAGGGATCGCGTCGCAAGTCCTTGACCAAGGCGAAGCAGAGCAGCAGCATGACCAGGATGAACGGCAGTGCCGCTACGATCGTGACCCTTTGGAGGCCGGACAAGGCTTCTGATGGCTCATCACCGCCGGCCAGCATCATGACGGCCGCCACGGCGCCGGTCAGGCTGCCCCAGAAGATCACCACTCCACGACGGGGATGTTCAGCACCATTGGAGCTGAGCGATCCCATCACGATGGAGGCGGCGTCGGCACCGGTGACGAAGAAGATCGCTACCAGGACCATGGCCAGCACGATGACGGCTGCTGTGAGCCACTCCGGCATGCCAAGGTTCTTGACCAGATCGAAAAGCGCGCCATCGAAGTTGATGGATGGAGCGCCGTCGACCATTGTCACCAGGCCGGGAGTGCCGGCTTTGTCAGCTTCCTGCTGGACGTTGAAGGCGGCGCCGCCGAAGATGCCGAACCAGATGACGCTGACGATGCTTGGTACCAGCAGCACACCGGTGACGAATTGGCGGATGGTGCGGCCGCGGCTGATCCGTGCGATGAACATACCGACGAAGGGCGTCCAGGAAATCCACCAAGCCCAGTAGAAGATGGTCCAGCCGGTCATCCAGCTGCGCAGGGCTTCGTCTCCCACGGCCTCGGTCCGGGAGGACATTTCGGCGAGGTCGCGGGCGTAGTCGCCCACGGCGGAGGGGATCAGGTTGAGGATGAACAGCGTGGGTCCTGCGACAAAAACGATAAGGGCGAGGATGACGGCAAGGACCATGTTGATGTTGGACAGCCACTGGATGCCCCGGCTGATGCCCGATACGGCGGACGCCACGAAGCAGAAGGTCAGGATGGCGACGATCACCACAAGGATGGGCGTGCCGATTTCACCGAACCAGCCATTGGAGGTCATGCCGCTGCCGATCTGGAGGGCGCCCAGGCCCAGGGACGCCGCGGTTCCGAAGAGCGTGGCGAAGATGGCCAGGATGTTGATGAACTTCCCGAGCGGACCTTCCACCATCCGGATGCCGAAAAGCGAGGTGAAGGCTGCGGAAACCAGTTGCTTGCGGCCGAGCCGGTAGGTGCCGTACGCCATCGCAATGCCGACTACTGCGTACATGGCCCAAGGGTGCAGGGTCCAGTGGAAGAGCGAGGTGGCCATGGCGGTCTGGATGGCGTCCGGCGTACGGCCGTCGACCGTGCCCGGCGGAGGCGAAATGTAGTGGTACAGCGGTTCGGCCACGCCGTAGAACATGAGCCCGATGCCCATGCCGGCAGCGAACATCATCGCCACCCAGGAGACGGTGCGGAACTCGGGCTTCTCACCGTCCTTGCCGAGCGGGATGTTGCCGAACTTGCCCAGGGCAAGCCACAACACGAAGATCACGAACAACGAGGCGAGGACCATGAACAGCCAGCCTGTGTACTCCATGACCCAGTTGAGGGCTCCCTTGGAGGTTTCAGAGAGGCTGTCCCTTCCGACGAAACCCCAGACCACGAAGGCGACGGCGATGGCGCCCGTGATTCCGAAGGTGACTTTGTCGAGGGTAAGTTTGCGGTTCCGGCGGGCCGATACGGCCTGCTCGGTCTTGGCCGTGCGCAGTTCTTCCAGGATCTGTTCGTATTCCTCAGCGTCCGGAAGAGCTTCTACCCCTCCTTCCTCAGCGTCGAGGACTGCAGGGTTTGTTTCGTCGGGGGAGACGCTGATGATGTCCTCAGGCGTTTCCCCGCGGGTGCGTTTGTTTGCAGCTGGAGGGGTATCTGCCAGTGCATCGTCGGCAGGTAACTCCTCGGGTGTTAAGGGTTTTGTGTCACTGTTTATAGCCATGAGCGGGTCCTTTGCTCGGCGAGTCATGGGCTTGTGTTTATACATGGCCCTGGGGTGTGGGACCGGGGGGAAGGTTGGGGGCTTCCTCCGATTCGTGAACCATGGTGGGCCGTAATGCCTCCCCGGATGTGAGTTCACGCAGCGGGTAGGCGTTGTGCATGTGGCACCTCATCTGGTTCTTCTGGTGGTTCTGAGTCAGGTTGATTCGGCGCCGGGCCGGGAGCCTGGCATGCGTTCCGCAAGAATCAACAACATTCGCGGTAAGCAACAGAGTGCGCCCCGTCACACTCAAAGTCAAGGCTTTTCGGCTGTTTAACGACAACTTGATATATCAATTGGCTTATAGGGGCATTGTTGCGTATCATGATCATCGTTGCGCAATGACCATTTGCCACGTGGTGCGCACAGGCTTGGTTAGCCGGAGCTCCAGGCGGCTTAGCGGTGCCTGTAGCCCATCTTGGCGCTAATGGTGAGACCGGCCTCGCGAAGCCCTTCAATGAGCCCGGGATGGTCCTCAGGTGCGAACCGGAACGCCGGCCCGGAGATGCTGACTGCGGCAATCACGTTGCCCAGATGGTTGAAGATCGGCACAGCAACGGCAGTAAGGCCGATCTCGAACTCCTCGTGCACCACGGCATAACCGTTCCGTGCGACGTCCAGCAGCTGCTTCTCGAGCTCACCGCGGTTGGTTACCGTGCGGGGCGTCCGGGCAGGCAGCCCCACGGCCTTGAAGACCTGGCTGCGTTCATCGGCTGTCAGGGCCGCCAGCAGGACCTTTCCGCTTGAGGTGGCATGCAAGGGCGTCAGGCTGCCCACCCAGTCGTAGGTGGCGAGTGTGGAGGGCCCCATGGCCTGATCCACATTGACGGCGTAGTTGGAGCGCAACACAGCCAGGTTGACGGTCTCCTTGTACTCGGCCGCGAGTGCTTCCAGGACCTCCCGGGCCTCGTGCACCACGCTTAGCCTGCCCGGAATGGAGGAGGCCAGGCGGAGGATTCCGAAGCCCAGCTGGTACTTGCCCCTTTCGCTGTTCTGCCGCACCAGTTCCCTCGTGACAAGCGAGCCCACCAGCCTGGACACAGTGGACTTGTGCACGCCCATTTCCTCGGCGATTTCACTGACGCCGGCATCGCCCTCGCGGGCCAGGATTTCCAGGATCTGGAGTGCGCGGTCCACTGACTGGACGCCGCCGCCTTGGGCGTCTGCGTCCTTGTCGATGTCCGGGTTGCTGCGTGCTGCCATGATCCTCATCCTAGACGGACACGTACGCAAGGACCCGGGAGCTGGGAGGTTCGCGTCAGCCGGGTGTTGTCCACGGCAGGGCCATGACCGGAACAGCTTCACCCGCTTCGACGCCTTCAGGCGGAACAGCCATGACACCGTCCGCCCAAGCCAGCCCCCGCATCATGCCCGGGCCGGTGTGGGAGGCCGGAACGGCGAGTCCATGGACGAAAGTGCAGGGCACCAGCCGCGTCCTGCCGGGGTCCGGTTCGAAGTCCGCTCCGGAGGTCAGGACGCCGGTCGCAGGTACGGACCGGTTTCCGAGGGCTGCCAGCAGTGGCTCGCCAATCGTTAGGAGGGCGATCATGGCGGCCAGCGGATTTCCCGGGAGCCCGATGACGAAGCGGCCGTCCGGAAGTTCGGCCAGCACTGCGGGGTGTCCCGGCCGCATTGCGATCCCGTCAAGCACCAGGCGCCCGCCCAGGGCGTCCACTGCCCTCCGGAAATGATCCGTTCCGGATTTCCCGGTACCGCCGGTAGTGATGGTGACGTCCGCCCGCCGGTCACTGGGCGGGCCGGGCCGGTCACCGTGCGGGCCCGCCAGGGCGGTGATCCATTCCTGATAGGAGTCCCCGATCCTGCGCTGCCCGCTGGGCACGCCGCCAAGCTGGGAAATGACCGTGGCCAATTGCGGCCCGAAAGTATCGCGGACCTGGCCGGGTGCAGGCTCGCCTGCCGTCACAACCTCGGAGCCGGTAAGAACGACGGCGACCACGGGCTTGCGCTGTACGCTCACCTGGTCATGGCCGGCCACGGCGGCGAGGGCAATGTGCGCGGGGTTCAGGAGGGTGCCTGCGGGGATGAGGACATCGCCCGCGGACGCTTCCTCGCCTGCGGGTCGGATGTGGCGGCCAGGAAGTTCTTCGCCGGCCTTCGCGTCGGGGTTGGGAGCGAGGTACCGGGTGCCTGACGCGTCGGCGGTCACCAGGCCGCTTTCCTTGCGGAGGATGCCCGCAGCACCTTCGGGCACCAGTCCGCCGGTGGCGATGATGCTCGCTTCACCGGGAGCGAGGGCCGTCGCTGCCGCAGAGAGGGCCTTCCCCGGGATGGCCGTCCCTTTAAGGATCCAGGGCGCGCTGCCGTTGAACGCCCAGCCATCCATGGCGGAAGAAGCGTAATGCGGTATGGCCTGGCGCGCGATCACGTCCGAGGTGAGCGCACGTCCTATGCCCTCCGCGAGCGGTACTGACACTGATCCGAGCGGACGGGCGCAGTGGTAGGCCACGTGGCGCGCTTCGGACCACGTGGGTGCGTGATCCTTGCCGCAGGACATGTGAAATGTGGGAACATCGGTGACTTCTTGTGCGAGCATGAATGCCCATTTCCTGATCTGGTTGCGTTTGTTAAATGCGGACGCCGGGGGCGGCACGGCCTTCCCGTTTTTGCCGTGCCGCCCCCGGTATCCGTGATGACGTACTGCACCCTGGTTGGGTATTAGGCCTTCACGTAGCCATTGGGGTTCAGTACGAACTTTGTTGCTGCCCCGGCGTCGAACTCCGCGTAGCCGCGGGGTGCGTCTTCGAGCGGGATGGCCTTGGCGTTCACTGCCTTGGCGATCTGGACCTTGTCATGAAGGATGGCCATCATGAGTTGGCGGTTGTACTTCATGACCGGGCACTGACCCGTGGTGAAGGACAGGGACTTTGCCCAGCCCGTGCCCAGGGACAGCGAGAGGGAGCCGTGCTTGGCTGCCTCGTCGATTCCGCCGGGATCTCCGGTGACGTACAGGCCCGGGATTCCGAGCGCGCCGCCGGCGGCAGTGATGTCCATGAGGGAGTTCAGTACCGTGGCCGGGGCCTCGTGCGAGGCATCCCTGCCGTGTCCGCGGGCCTCAAAGCCCACAGCGTCAATACCGCTGTCCACCTCCGGGACGCCCAGGATTTGCTCGATCTGGTCCTTCGGGTCGCCATTGGACACGTTGACGGTCTCACAGCCGAAGGAGCGGGCCTGCGCCAGGCGGTCCTCGTTCATGTCGCCAACAATGACGACGGCGGCACCGAGCAGTTGGGCGCCGACGGCGGCTGCGATACCCACAGGGCCGGCACCGGCAACGTACACGGTGGAGCCAACGCCGACGCCGGCCGTGACGGCGCCGTGGAAGCCGGTGGGGAAAATGTCGGAGAGCATAGTGAGGTCCAAGATCTTCTCCAGGGCCTGGTCGCGGTCCGGGAAGCGCAGCAGGTTCCAGTCCGCGTAGGGGACCAGAACGTACTCGGCCTGTCCACCGACCCAGCCGCCCATGTCCACGTAGCCGTAGGCGCTGCCGGGACGGTCGGGGTTGACGTTGAGGCAGATGCCGGTCTTCCGTTCCTTGCAGTTCCGGCAGCGGCCACAGGAAATATTGAACGGTACCGAGACGATGTCGCCCACCTTGATGAACTCGACGTCCGGTCCCACCTCGATCACTTCACCAGTGATTTCGTGGCCCAGCACCAGGTTCTGCGGTGCCGTGGTGCGGCCGCGGACCATGTGCTGGTCCGAACCGCAGATGTTGGTGGTCACGGTGCGCAGGATCGCGCCGTGGGGCACCTTCCTGCCGACGTTGGCCGGGTTGACGCCCGGTCCGTCCTTGAGTTCGAACGTCGGGTACTCGGTATCGATGATTTCAACGACGCCGGGTTCCTTGTAGGCGACTGCTCTATTTCCTGACATGGACACTCCTTGGACAGTTGGTGGTGCAGAACTAAGGGGCTGTCCAACTGCCCGAAAGCGATGCTTCGATGAGGAATACCTCCCCAGGTTTCAGGCCACCGAAGCACCGTTCACGGGCAATTGGACAGCCAGGGGCCGCTTAGGCGACGCCTTCGAGTCGGACGGCAGCCCCGGCTGAAGCTACCGTGTGGTCGTTTTCGACCGTGCTGCCGCTGACGCCGATTGCTCCGATCACGGTGCCATCGGTGTCCAGCAGCGGCAGGCCGCCGGGGAAGGTGATGAGCCCGCCGTTGGAGACCTCGATGTTGAACAACGGCCCGCCCGGCTGGGACAGCTCACCGATGGATCCGGTGGGCATATCGAAGTAGCGGGCGGTGCGGGCTTTCTTGATGGAAATGTCGATGCTGCCCAGCCAGGCGTCGTCCATGCGACTGAAGGCCTTCAAGTTTCCGCCGGCGTCCACCACAGCAATGTTCATGGCCGTGCCTGTTTCGCGAGCGGAGCCGAGTGCGGCAGTCAAAACGGCCTCAGCGTGGGCTTGGGTGATATCAGACAATGTTTCTCCTTTGATTCATGTCTTTAACACGGAGCGAAGTACGGGAAGCGCAGTGATATCTTCTGAGCAATGAGGAAGATATATCAGTCACATACTATGACAGTGGTCACAGCATGTACAGCCCTTCTATGCCCTTTCGAGCCTGATGATGACGGACTTTGAGGTTGGCGTGCCGCTGGTGTCGGCCACGGAATCCAAGGGAACCAGGACGTTGGTCTCCGGGTAGTAGGCGGCAGCGCAACCCTTGGGCGTTGAGTAGGCAACGATCCGGAACTTCTCCGCGAGTCGATCGACTCCTTCGAATTCGGATATCAGGTTCACCATGTCCCCGTCGGCGAAGCCGAGTTCCTTGATGTCGGCTTCGTTGATGAGGACCACCCGGCGGCCGCCGTGGATGCCACGGTAGCGGTCGTCCTTGCCGTAGATGGTGGTGTTGTACTGATCGTGCGAGCGGAGGGTCTGCAGGACGAGGCGACCGGCCGGGATCTTGATGTATTCGAGCTCGTTGCCCGTGAAGTGGGCCTTGCCGGAGGCAGTATCGAACTTCCTCGCATCGCGGGGCGGGTGGGGCAGCACGAATCCCCCGGGGTGCTGGATGCGGTCTTCAAAGTTCTCGAAGCCGTCGAAGACCGCCTCGATGTGCTTGCGGATCAGGGAGTAGTCATCCCTCATCGAGAGCCAGGCTGCCCGGGGTGCGCCCGGCGCCGGGTGGCCTTGGCCATCGGTGAACAGGCGGTGCGCAAGGTTGCAAACGATCGCTACCTCGGAGTGGAGGTGCTCGCTTGCGGGCTTCAACCGACCGCGGGAGGCGTGCACAGCACTCATTGAATCTTCCACTGTGACCCGCTGGTCGCCCGAGGCCTGCGTGTCCTTCTCCGTCCTGCCGAGCGTGGGCAGGATCAGTGCGCGGCGCCCGGTGGACAGGTGCGAGTGGTTCAGCTTGGTGGAGATCTGGACGGTCAGCGCCGTGTTGGCCAGCGCGTCCTCGGTTACTTGTGAGTCCGGGGCTGCCCGGACGAAGTTGCCGCCCATCCCCATGAAGAAGCGGACCTTGCCATCACGCATGGCCCGGATGGCAGCAACGGTGTCGTAGCCGTGCGCGCGCGGGGACAGGAATTCGAACTCGTGGTCCAAACGGTCGTGGAACTTCTCCGGCATCTTCTCGAAAATGCCCATGGTCCGGTCGCCCTGGACGTTTGAGTGTCCTCGAACAGGACAAACGCCCGCACCCGGCTTGCCGATGTTCCCCTGGAGCAGCAGGACATTCACCACGTCCCGCAGGGTGGGCACGGAATGCTTATGTTGGGTGAGCCCCATGGCCCAGCACACGATGGTGGCGCTGGAGGCCAGCAACCGCTCTCCGGTGGCGTGGATCTGTTCCAGTGTCAGGCCCGTGGCCTCCACGATGTCGTCCCACTCCACCTTCTCCAGGTGGCGAAGGTATTCGTCGACGCCCACCGTGTGGTTATTGATGAAGGCGTGGTCCAGGACTGTGTCGAGGCCAGGAGTGACGCGGCCCGCGGCCTCGGCTTCCAGCAGGTACTTGCCCAGGCCCTGGAAGAGGGCTTGATCGCCGCCGGCGCGGATCTGCAGAAAGTCGTCGGTCAGCTTTGTTCCGGAGACTACGCCCTGGACGTGCTGCGGGTTCTCGAAGTGGAGGAGCCCGGCCTCGGGCAGCGGGTTGACGGACACGATGACCGCGCCGTTCTTCTTCGCCTTTTCGAGCGCGCTCAGCATGCGTGGGTGGTTGGTGCCCGGGTTCTGGCCCGCGACAAAAATCAGTGACGCTGTCTCCAAGTCGGTCAGGCTCACGGAACCCTTGCCGATGCCGATGGTTTCCACCAGGGCCGAGCCCGACGATTCGTGGCACATGTTGGAACAGTCCGGGAGGTTGTTGGTGCCGATGCCTCGGACCAGGAGCTGGTACACGAAGGCAGCCTCGTTCGAGGTGCGTCCGGACGTGTAGAACACTGCCTGGTCCGGATTCTCCATACCGCGGAGTTCCTCAGCCATGAGATCGTAGGCGTCGTCCCAGCTGATGGGCTTGTAGTGGGTGGCGCCTTCTTCCAGAACCATGGGGTGGGTCAGCCGGCCCTGCTGTCCCAGCCAGTAGTCGTCGCGGGTCTGCAGCTCAGCCACGGAGTACTTTGCGAAGAATTCCGGCGTTACCCTGCGCCGGGTGGCTTCCTCAGCCACTGCCTTGGCCCCGTTCTCGCAAAACTCCGCCGCGTTGCGCTTCTCGTGCTCCGGCCAGGCGCAGCCCATGCAATCGAATCCGTCAAGCTGGTTTACCGCCATCAGCGTCTGTGCGCTGCGGATGGGGCCCATCTGCTCGAACGAGATCTTCAATGCATTGGCTACGGCCGGAATGCCCACGGCCTTGGTCTTGGGTTTAGTAACGGTCAGCTTCGACTCGTCGATGTTTTCACGCGGGGCTTTGGAAGCCATGTGATCTTCCCTCCAGGTCAGGTAATAGCGGCTTTGCAGCGTCTCAGGCGACGCCGGCAGGTACAGGCTCGACGACGGATACGGACTCGCCGGGAACACCTGCCTGCCGACGGGCAGCTTCGGTGGTGTGCAGCAGCAGCAAGGCCGTGGTCACAGAGCCTACGCCGCCCGGAACAGGCGTCAACGCAGCCGCGACGCCGCTGACGCTCGCCTCGTCCACATCGCCCACAAGGGAACCGTCGGGCAGAACGTTGGTGCCGACGTCGACCACTACCGTCTTTTCCGTAACATGGCTGCCGGTCAACAGTCCGATGCGGCCGGCGGCCACCACCACGACGTCGGCGGGCCGGGTGAACGGCTCCAGCGCACCCGAGCGGGAGTGGCAGACGGTGACGG
The DNA here is from genome assembly GCF_040684895.1 of Paenarthrobacter sp. NPDC089322. Taxonomy (NCBI): domain Bacteria; kingdom Bacillati; phylum Actinomycetota; class Actinomycetes; order Micrococcales; family Micrococcaceae; genus Paenarthrobacter; species Paenarthrobacter sp. NPDC089322. The sequence goes on along the minus strand of NZ_JBFBGW010000001.1, from coordinate 342,929 downwards.
TTGCATCCTTGGCGAGCAACAGCAGGGACAGCGGCTTGCCCACCACGGCGGAACGTCCGACGACGACGACGTTGCGTCCCGCCGTAGGAACCTCGAAGTGGTCCAATAGCTCGACGACGGCCCGCGCGGTTGCAGGCGCGAAGGCCGGCTGCCCGACGGCCAGGCGGCCAAGGCTCAGGGGGTTGGCGCCGTCGATGTCCTTTTCGGGGGTGATGAGCCCGACCAGGCTGTCCGCGCGGACACCGGAGGGCAGGGGAGTCTGGAGGATGATGCCATGGACCGAGGACTCGTCGCTGAGGTCCCGCAGGACCGAGGCCAGGACCTGTTCGGTGGCGTCATGGCCGAGGTCCACGATCCGGCAATCAATCCCTGACCGTTCGGCCGCCCGTTCGATGGACCGTACGTACCAGTGGGTTGATTCGTCGTCGGTGGCGACCACTACGGCGACCGTGGGACGGACGCCCTGGTTGTCCAGGGAGTGGGCCTCTTGCTGGGCGCGTTGCTGGATCAGGCTTGCCAGCCGCTTTCCGGACAGCACTTCTGCACTCATGCGAGGATCCTTTCGCGGACGCGGCGGGAGAGGGTGTCAGCGGCGAGGACCACTTTTTCTTCCAGTCCGTCGGTTTGCCCGGCAAGACGGGTCCGGGTGGCATCGTCCTTGATGGCCACCAGGTTGATGTCGATGTTGACTCGTGCGGTAGTGGCAGCCGCCCGGGCTGCGTCAGCGGCAGCAGCGACGTCGCTGATGACGTTGGGGTTGGCGGCTTCGAAAAGTTCGGCGGCGAGGTCAACGATCTCCCCGGCAAGCTTGATGAGCTGGGCCGGTGTTTGTGCGGCCTGGACCAGGGCAGCGTCAATCGCCGACTTCTTCTCGGCCTTCAGTTCGGGGGTGTCGTTGGGAAGTTTGTAGGAGTCGATGACGCCCTGGAAGGCGTGCTCGTCGGCGTCGGCCAGTCGGAGCGCTTCGGTCCGGTGGTGATCGGCGCTGCTGGTGATACGGGCAACCAGTCCTGCATGCTCTGCGTACTTTTCACCCGTGGTGTACCGGGCAACCATGGCCACCAAGGCGGCACCCTGGGCCGCATGCAAGGCCGCAGCCGCTCCGCCGCCTGGTGTGGGTTGCCGGGCAGCGAGCCTGGTCAAATAGTTGTTGACTGTTTCTGAACTGATCATGTGTCTTCCTGGGCTGGAGAAAGATAAGGGAAAGACAACGGCCCGGACCCGGTTGCGAGGGAAAGGGGGTCCGGGCCGCGTGTCTTGGAAGCCGCGGGTGCGGCAGGGGACTAGCCCCGGAGCCGGCTCATGGTCGGGTCGTACAGCGGATCCTCGGTGACGGTCGCCTGGATTCGGCGGCCGAAGTATTCGATCTCCACCGAATCACCCAAGGACACTGCGGACGGGAGGTAGGCGTACGCGATCGGCTTGCGAACCGTGTAGCCGAACGCCGCGCTGGTGACGTAACCCACCGGCTGGTTCTTGTAGAACACCGGTTCCTTGCCCAGCACGAGGCTGCGACCGTCGTCGACCGTCAAGCAGCGCAGGCGCCGCGCGGAGCTTTCTTCGCTGCGGCCCTCCAGGGCTGCCTTGCCGACAAAGTTCTCCTTGGCCATCTTGACTGCGAAGCCGAGGCCGGCTTCGAAGGGGTCGTGCTCCGTGGTCATGTCCGTGCCCCAGGAGCGGTAGCCCTTTTCAAGACGCAGGGAGCTGAACGCGGCGCGGCCGGCGGCGATGACGCCGAACGGCTGGCCTGCCTTCCACAGTGCGTCCCACAGGCGCTGGCCGTTGTCCGCGCTCGTGTAGAGCTCCCAGCCGAGTTCGCCAACGTAGGACAGGCGCATGGCCGTGACAGGCACGCCACCGATCACAACGTCCTTGGCGCGGAAGTACTTGAGTCCGTCATTGCTGAAATCGTCGCTGCTGACAGTGCTGACCAGGTCACGGGCCAGGGGGCCCCAGAGACCGATGCAGCAGGTCCCGCCGGTGGTGTCGCGGACCTGGACCCAGTCCTCAGCTCCGCCGTTTGCGGTCTGCTGCCGTGCGGCACGCTCGAGGTAGGCGGTGTCGATGTTGCCGTTGGCGCCGAGCTGGAAGGTGTTCTCGTCCAGGCGCGCAACGGTGATGTCGCTCCGGATGCCGCCTGCGTGGTCCAGCAGGAGCGTGTAGGTGACCGCGCCCGGCTTCTTGGCCAGATCACCGGTGGTGAGTTCCTGGAGCAGCTTCAGGGCGCCGGGGCCGGAAACTTCCAGGCGCTTGAGCGGCGTCATGTCGTACATGGCCACTGCCGTGCGGGTCTTCCACGCTTCAGCTGCGGCGATCGGGGAGCTGAACATCCCGGACCAGGCGTCACGGGCCGGCGGCTGCCACTCGTCCGGCATCTCCTTCAGGAGTTCGGCGTTGGCCTCGAACCAGTAAGGACGCTCCCAGCCGGCACCTTCCAGGAAGTAGCCACCCAGTTGCTTGTGGCGGGCGTGGAACGGGCTGACGCGAAGGTTGCGCGGGGAAAGCTTGGGCTGCAGCGGGTGCAGGACATCGTAGATCTCCACGAAGTTCTGCTGCGAGGTTTCGCTGACGTACTCGGGGGTGAGCTGGACTTCCTCGAAGCGATGGATGTCGCAGTCGCCCAAGTCGATCTGCGACTTGCCGTCAACCAGTACCTCGGCAACAGCGCGGGCGATGCCTGCCGAGTGGGTGACCCACACGGCCTCTGCCACGTAGAAGCCGTCCAGTTCCTTGGACTCGCCCACCAGGGAGCCGCCGTCGGGAGTAAAGGAGAAGATGCCGTTGAAGCCGTCTTCGATTTCGCTTTCGCGCAGGGCCGGAAGGATCTGCTTGGTGGCTTCCCACGCCGGCAGGAAGTCCTCGAGCGTGAAGTCGAGGCGGGACGGCATGTTGTGCTCGCTGATGCTTTCCGGGGCGTACTTGCCGAGTTCGTCCAGGTCCACGGGCATGGGCTTGTGCGCGTAAGAACCGATGCCGTAGCGCTCGCCGTGCTCGCGGTAGTAGAGGTCCTGGTCCTGGTGGCGGAGGATCGGCAGCTGTGCACCGTTGGGCAGCTCGTTCTTGCCCTTCTGGGCGGGAACCGGGGTGGTCTTGACGTACTGGTGGGCCAGCGGGAGCAGTGGAACGGCCATGCCGATCATCTCGCCGATCTTGGCGCCCCAGAAGCCTGCACAGGAGACGACGATGTCTGCCGGGATTACGCCGTCGGCGGTCTGGACGCCCGTGACGCGGTGGCCGGACTGTTCAATGCCGGTCACTTCCGTGTTGCCGAGGTACTTCACGCCGGCGGCTTCCGTGCGCTTGATGAGCAGCTGGACGGCGCGGGCAGCAAGGGCAAGGCCGTCCGACGGAACGTGGAGGCCGCCCAGGATCTCTTCTTCGTTGATGAGCGGGTAGAGCTCCTTGCATTCCTCGCGGGAAAGGATCTTGCCGTCGATGCCCCACGACTGTGCGTAGCCGAGCTTGCGCTTGAGGTCCGCAAGGCGGGTCTCCGTGGTGGCGACTTCCAGGCCGCCCACCTGGTTGAAGCAGCTCTGGCCGTCCTCAGTCAGGGACAGGAGCTTCTCCACTGTGTACTTGGCAAAGAGAGCCATGGACTTGGACGGGTTGGTCTGGAACACCAGGCCGGGGGCGTGCGACGTGGAGCCGCCGGGCATGTTGAGCGGACCCTGGTCCAGGACGGTGATGTTGTTCCAGCCGCGTTGGACGAGTTCGTCGGCGAGGTTGGTGCCGACGATGCCGGCTCCGATGATGACAATGCGGGGCGTCGATGCCATGAAAGTTTCTCCTGCTGAAGTTCGGGGTGGCTGTGGGCGGGCTGGTTAGCGGAAGACGACCGTGCTGGTCTGGTCCAGCAGTACGCGGTGTTCGCAGTGCCAGCGGACGGCGCGGGACAGCGCGAGGGCTTCTGCGTCCTGACCAACGGTGGAAAGTGCCGTGGGACCATAGCTATGGTCCACCCGGATGACTTCCTGTTCGATGATCGGACCCTCGTCCAGGTCCGCCGTGACGTAGTGTGCCGTCGCGCCTACTTGCTTGACGCCGCGGTCGTAGGCCTGGTGGTAGGGGCGGGCCCCCTTGAAGCCGGGGAGGAAGGAGTGGTGGATGTTGATCGCGCGGCCTTCCAGCTTGCGGCAGAGGTCATCGGAGAGGACCTGCATGTAGCGGGCGAGGACCACAAGGTCCGCCTGGTACTCGTCAACCAGTTCCAGGAGCCTTTGTTCCGCTTCGGCCTTGGTTTCCGGGGTCACCGGGATGTGGATGAAGGGCAGGCCCGCAGCTTCGGCCATGGCGCGGTGGGTTTCGTGGTTGGACACCACAGCCACCAGTTCGCCGCCAAGGCTGCCTCCGCGCCAGCGGAAGATGAGGTCGTTCAGGCAGTGGCCGAACTTGGAGACCATCACCAGGACGCGCTGTTTGGTCTGGTCGTAGAAGCTGAACTTCATGTCGAAGCGCTCCGCGATGGAGCGGAACTCTTCTTCAAGCTGTTCCGGCGAGTAGCTCTGCGGACCGGAGAACGCAGTGCGCAGGTGAAGTGTCTGGCGCAGGCTGTCATCGAACTGCTGGTGCTCTTCGATGTTGAAACCGCGCTCGAACAGGAAAGTGGTGACCGCATGCACGATCCCGGGCTGTTCGACACACGACAATGTGAGTACGAACTTCTGGGCTTGCTCGTCCTTGAGCTGCCCGCGCTCCGCCGGAAGCGTGCTGAGGTGTGAGTCTGAAGCCACGAGGGTCATATGTCCTCCTTAGATGATTCCCTAGATATATTCCTGGGTTACGTACTGATATATTAGGATTGGATTCAGCGTATACTGGACCTTGGAACGAGGTCAATAGGTTTTTTGGAACTGTGGGAGGAGCTCGGCACTATGGCAATTGAAACCTTGGCGACTGTAGAAGACGCAGGCAGGAAATCGCTGGCAGAGATCGCTTACGAAAGCGTTCGCGACCGGCTCCTGACGCTGGACATCAAGCCGGGCGACCTCCTTAACGACGACCAGCTGGCAAAGGAGCTTGGCATCGGGCGCACGCCGGTGCGGGAGGCCCTGAAGCGGCTGGAGCTGGATCGCCTGGTGGTGACCTACCCGCGGCGGGGCACCTTTGCCACCCGCGTGGAAGTGACGGACCTTGCTTTCATCTCCGAGATCAGGGTGCAGCTGGAGCCCGTGGCTGCTGCCCGGGCGGCCCGCGTTGCCACGCCGGCCCACAGGGATCGCCTTCGCCGGATAGTGCGTGAAGTCGAAGCCTTCGACCTCAAGGCTGCAACTGTAGTGGAGACCCTGAAGCTTGATGCCAGCGTGCATCAGGGCATCTACGCCGCGGCAGCCAACCCGCACCTGGAGGATGTCCTGATCCGTTACGACAACCTTGCCACCCGCATCTGGTGCATGGTGCTGGACCGCCTCCCCAACTTGGAACACCACGTCCATGAGCATGTGGACCTCCTCCAAGCGGTCATTGACGGCGATGAGGATAAGGCAGCCGAGCTGGCCCGCGTCCATGTCAGCGGCTTTGAGCAGGCGGTGCGTGAGGCATTGTTTGCAGCCTAGTGCCGCTTGACGCATACTCGGGGCGGTTGACTGCCTGACGGGTGGATTGCATACTGAACTTCTAACTAATATATCAGCCGGATATCAGACGTCGCCGGTTCTGCGCCTGGCGGGAGTGTCCGGACGCTTGCGATGCAATCGCGGGCATCAAGATTTTGGAGTATCAGGTGGCTTTTAGGCAACTCCCTTTCGAACATATAGCGCTGACGGGTACCGGCCGTGTTAAGCGGGGCATGGCTGAGATGCTCAAGGGCGGCGTCATCATGGACGTCGTCAACGTCGAGCAGGCCCGCATCGCCGAGGACGCCGGTGCCGTCGCCGTCATGGCCCTCGAACGCGTACCTGCCGATATCCGCGCCCAAGGCGGCGTGTCCCGCATGTCCGATCCGGACATGATCGAGTCGATCATCGCCGCCGTGTCCATCCCCGTGATGGCCAAGGCCCGCATCGGCCACTTCGTCGAAGCCCAGGTCCTGCAGTCCCTCGGAGTGGACTACATCGACGAGTCCGAGGTCCTGACCCCGGCCGATTACATCAACCACATCGACAAGTGGAACTTCACCGTCCCGTTCGTGTGTGGTGCCACCAACCTTGGTGAGGCGTTGCGGCGCATCAACGAAGGTGCTGCGATGATCCGCTCCAAGGGCGAGGCCGGCACCGGGGACGTGTCCAACGCGACCGGGCACATGCGCAAGATCCGTGCCGAGATCGCCAAGCTCTCCTCCCTCCCGGAGGACGAGCTGTACGTCGCCGCGAAGGAACTACAGGCGCCGTACGAACTGGTCAAGGAAGTCGCCGCGACGGGCAAGCTCCCGGTGGTGCTGTTCACCGCCGGTGGCATCGCCACCCCGGCCGATGCTGCGATGATGATGCAGCTCGGCGCCGACGGCGTCTTTGTCGGTTCCGGCATCTTCAAGTCCGGCAACCCCGCCCAGCGCGCCGCCGCCGTCGTGAAGGCCACCACGTTCCACGACGACCCGGATGTCATCGCGAAGGTCTCCCGCGGCCTCGGTGAAGCCATGGTCGGCATCAACGTCGACGAAATCCCCGAACCCCACCGCCTCGCAGAACGCGGCTGGTGAGGTGTGGTCGCCCGGCGGCCACTGATCCTCTGCGTGATATTCCCCGCCATCGCGCTGCCGCTATTTTGGCGCGGCCCGGGGCGCCAAGTGTGGCTGTAGCACCTACAGCCTGGTAAGCGCACGCCTGTTCAGCTCTCGTTTTGCAGGCGTGTGGTGAGGATTCGTTGTGCCGTGCCCTGGAGGATCTCCAAGGATTCCTTGATCAGGGGCGACCCCATGCTTCCCCTTCGCACCGCGGCCACAATCCGGCGGGCCGGCTTGCCCTTGCCCGTGATCCGGAGGCGAACTACGTTCTCGGCGCTGTGCAGGGGTGCCAGGCGTGGCAGCAGGCCGACGCCGAGCCCCGCCCCGACGAAAGCGATCTGGGTCTCCCATTCGACGGCCTCATGGGCTATCCGCGGCGTAACTCCCACTGCGGTGAACGCAGCGGTAAACAGCGAGTGGTACGTGGAGCCGGCGGTTTCGGTGATCCACGGCTCCGATGCCAGTTCTTCCAGGGTGACTGCTTCCCGGGAGGCCAACGGATGGTCGCCCGGAATGATGACGTCCAAGGGATCGTCCAGCAGGAACGTTTGCTCGAAGCGCGGGTCGTCCTCCCCGTAGGTATCGGACTGCATGGCGACGATCACCGCCAAGTCGATCCGTTCGGCCACCAGCAGGTCGAAGCAACGTGACGGGTCCGCCTCGAGTACCTGGACTTCCAACAGCGGCCGCGTCGAGCGCAACGTTGCGGCGAGCGGCGCCAGCAACTGGGCTGCCGCCGTCGAGAATCCACCGAGTCCGAAGCGGGACTGTACCTGGTCGCCGGCCGCCATGGCAGCGGCGCGGAGGCTTTCCCAATCGGCAACCAAGGTGTCCGAGCCTGCCACCAAGAAGCGGCCCGTGGCAGTAAGGCGCACCCCGCGGCCGTCCTTTGTCAGGAGCTGCATTCCGAGGACGCGCTGGAGCTCCCGCAGCTGTGCGGAGACTGCTGAGGGCGAGTATCCCGTGAGTTCGGCAGTAGCCCCCACGGTGCCGCAGCGGGCAAAGACGCGAAGGGTGTGGAGCCGTGGATCGATCATGAATCAATCATGCACAGATAGTGCACGGTTATCTCCTAAATATTGCGCTTTTGTTGCAGGTCATTCGTCCCTAATCTCTTACTACGAAGACTTCGAAAATGCCGATGCGACGACGCACTTACGGCACCACGAATTGCCTACTTACCCAGCCTCCCGGGAGGAAACCCATGACTGCTCAAGTGAACGTGCCCCTCAACACCCGCGGAAAACTCGCATCGTCCCTGCCCGCGGAGCAGTTGGCGGAAATCACCGCGCTGTTCGAGTTCCGCCGTAAGGGATACTCCCTCGATGCTCCGTTTTACACGGACCCCACGATCTTCAAGATCGACATGGAAGCCATCTTCGGCCAGCACTGGATCTTTGCCGGAAGCGTTGCCGAGCTGCCGGAGCCGGGCGACTACATCACGGTCGACTACGGCCCCTACTCCCTGATCGTGTTGCGCAACGACGACGGTGGCATCAACGTTCTGCACAACGTGTGCCGCCACCGTGGTGCCCGCGTCCTGACTGAAGCCACGGGTTCCACGGGGAACCTGGTGTGCGGCTACCACTCCTGGACCTATTCTCCCGAGGGCAACCTGATCCACGCCTCCGCTCCCGGCGAAGCCAAGTTCGACAAGAACTGCTTCGCCCTCAAGCGCGCCCACAGCCGCGAAGTTGCCGGACTCATCTTCGTCTGCATCGCTGACGAACCTCCCACGGACTTTGACGAGACCTCCAAAATCTTCGAGCCCTACCTGGCGCCCCACGATCTGTCCAAGACGAAGATCGCTTACCAGCAGAACATCATCGAAGAGGGCAACTGGAAGCTCGTCATGGAGAACAACCGTGAGTGCTACCACTGTGACGGCCACCCGGAGCTCGCCTGCTCGCTCTTCCCCACCTGGGGCCTGACTGAGGGCCTGATCCCCGCGCACCTTGAGGAAGTGTGGGACCGGAACAAGGAAGCCCAGTCCTCCCTCGAAGAGCGTTGCCGCCGCTACGGCCTGCCCTATGAGGTAGTGGAAGAGCTGGACACCCGCATTGCCGGTATCCGCATCTCCCGTGAATCCCTCGACGGCGAAGGCGAATCATTCTCGGCCGACGGTCGCCGGCTTTCCAAGAAGCTGCTCGGCGACCTGCCCGACTTCCGCCTGGGACGCTGCTCGATGCACCTCCAGCCCAACAGCTGGTTCCACTTCCTGGGCGACCACGTCATTACCTTCGGCGTCTTTCCCATCAATGAACACCAGTCCCTGGTCCGCACCACCTGGCTGGTTGCCGACGACGCCGTGGAAGGTGTCGACTACGACTTGGACAAGCTCACCTACACCTGGAAGCAGACCAACCTGCAGGACAAGGCGTTCGTTGAGCTGTGCCAGACGGGTGCAGGCAGCCCCGCCTACGAACCCGGCCCGTACATGAAGAGTGAATACCAGGTTGAGGCCTTCATCAACTGGTACGTACAGCGCGTCCAGGAGCACTTGGCATGACGGAACTCCTCACCGAGACGGTAAAACAGGAGCCTCAGCGGATCCGCGGCCTTGAGATGCCGTGGAACAGGGTCATGGGCAGCAGCGACGCCCCCGCCCGTGCCGCCCGTGCACTGGGCCCATGGCATCCGCAGGAGTTCGCAGCCGAGTGCGTCGAGACTGTTCCGGAGGCAGGCGGCCTCATGACGTTCGTCTTCCGCCGCTGCGATGGTGCGCCCTTGGCGTTCCGCGCGGGCCAGTACGTCAACGTCGCGTTTCCGGTGAACGGCGATGACCACGAACCTGTGGACCGCAGCTACTCGCTGTCCAGTTCGCCCACCGAGCCGTGGACTTTCAGCATCAGCGTCAAGCGCGACGCCGGCGGCCTGGTGTCGCCGTGGGTGCATGAGAACATCAAGCCTGGTACCGTCCTGGAGATGCTCGGACCGGTGGGTGCGTTCCACCTGCCCGACGCCGACCGCCGTGCACGCTACCTGTTGCTCGCAGCCGGAGCGGGCATCACGCCCATCATGTCCATGGTGCGGACCATCCATTCCCTGCCGGGACACGCCGATGTTGTGGTGCTTTACCACGGCGCGGAAGCGGGAGGCTTCGCGTTCCACCGCGAACTGGCCTACATCGCTTCCGTGGATTCGCGCATCAAGGTCCACTACTCCCTGGGCGACCGCGGCACTGCCGAGGACTGGGAAGGGTTCCGCGGAAGGCTCACGGCGGACATGCTCAACGAGGTAGCCCCCGATGCCAACGGCCGCCAGGTGTATGCCTGCGGCCCTGAGGGTTACCTGAACACTGCCACCGAACTCCTGAAGAAGGTGGGCGTCGATGACACGTCCATCTACATGGAATTCTTCACAGGAGACCGCCAGACGCTCCTCGAATACCAGGCCGAGCTCGCCCTCGCAGCCGATATTGCGGAGGAAATCGCGGAGGAGATCGCCGACTCCGCGGAGGATTACTACGAGAGCCAGCCGGCCGCGTTCGGGCTGTACGAGCCCGGGTACGATGCTGACGGAACCCTGGAGGCATCGGGCCTGCCGCTCGAAGCGGTGGACCCGGAGGTGGCAGCTTCGGAGATTCCCGACGGCGGTTCGGAGTCAGGAGCGGAAGCCTCCGCCCCGGATGCCTCGAGCTTCGACACCGTGGGAACCGGCAGCCTCACCATGTCTTTCCTGAAGACCGGTATCAACGTGCGGATCGATCCCAGCGAGCACATCCTTGAGGTGGCCCAGCGCGCCGGCGTCAGGATCGGCGCCAACTGCAAGGAAGGGATGTGTGGTTCCTGCAAGGTGGTCAAGCTGTCCGGCGACGTGGACATGAACCACCAAGGCGGAATCCGGAAAAGAGAAATCGATGCCGGCAAGTTCCTGCCGTGCTGCTCCACCGCGCAGACCGACCTTGTAATCGACGCGTAGCTGTTTCCAACTGCTCCGGCCAACCCCCGGCACGAGGCAGCGACTACCGGAATCCCGCACTGTGGGCCATGGCTATGGCCTCAGTGCGGGATCTGACGTCCAATTTTTTGAAGAGGTTCCGTACATGGAACTTGACCGTGTTCTCGCTGATGTTCATAGCCGCAGCGATGGAACGGTTCCGGTGGCCTGAAGCCAGCAACTCCAGTACCTCCAGCTCACGCTGCGCCAGGCCCCAAGCGGCTACATCCTTTGCCGGCGTTGCGGGTGGGTCCAAGGGCAGGACCACCGAGATGTCCGCGCCCCACCCCTGCATGACGTCGATGCTCATCCTGCCGTCCACTGCCTGCACCCTTTGCTGCAGCCGGTCGATGGTCGGAGCCTCAGGGCTGAGTTCCCCGCGGCCGTCGTCGCGAACATTGATGAGCAGGTTCTCCCCGTCGCAGTCCCACTGCACGCGAATGCGGCCCACATCCGGCTGCTCCGCGATGGCGAGCAGCAGGCCACGCACCACCGCCCTGGCAGCATGGGCAACTTCTCCAGGCAACGCCCTGCCGTTGGCAGGAGGTTCAATAAACTGGGTGTCGATGTTGCTGAAGCGCATCAGTGGACGGAGGTCCTCGCGCAAGCGCCCGAAAGCGGTGGTGACGGGTTCCTCGGCCAGATCGCTGGTGCGGTCGTTGAGCGTACGCAGCCCCACCAGTGCTTTCGCCGTCATGTCAGTAACTGCTGCCCGTGCAGCGTGATCGTCCAAGGCGCTCGACCGCAGGGCGGCGAGCACTGTTTCCAACGTGGTGGAGTGTTGATCCACCAGTTCCGCGGTCACGCGGATGCGCTCCGCAGATGCGGCGCGCGACTCCAGGAGATACGACGGCGGCGCGTCGGATACCTTCTCCTGGATGCGGCCTGCAGCGAGCCGCCACAGATACGACACAATGCGGAGCGGTCCGCTGTCCTCCGATCCCTCGGGGCGCGTGGGTGCCGGAACTGGATCCGTGAGTACCAGGAGTGCACCGCTCTGCGCGTACTTCAGGGCCAGGACATCCCTTTCCATGCCGCCGATCCGGGCCTGGCCGGTCCATGGCTGATCGTTTCCCACTTCAGTTCGCAGATGTTCCAGTTCCGCAATCGTGACCCGTCCGATAATGCCCTCGTCACCGGCCTTCTTCTGTGGCCGGCCTGTGCAGTCTTCCGTGAAGATGACCAGCGCACTGGAACGGATGAAAGGAGTGATCGCAGTGCGGAGGGTGGCAGCGATTCCCACCAATGGCGCCTGCGCCACGTCGGAGATGTGCTCCAGAAGTTGCCAAGGCAGGGTGGGTGCAAGGGTGGCAGCTGACGCGGTCATGAGAAGACCATACCTGCCGAACTACCCAAAAGGGTAGGTATAACCGTTCTTTTTCAGCGTATTGCCCACCCTTTCCCCCGTTCAGACTGGTTACAGGCAGCACGAAGCCACCAATGAAGGGAGCAAGATGAGCGTCATAGCGACGAAGGTGTCCCTGGATGAAGCCACGGATCAGGCGGCACTCAACCTGACCCTCATCCAGGGCGAGATCCTGGAGACCAGCAACAAAATCGACGTCCGCGAACTTGCCGTTCTGGCCCACAAGATCCAGGGCGCCCAGCGGGTCTTCCTGGCAGGAGCCGGCAGGAGCGGGCTGGTGCTGCGGATGGCTGCCATGCGCCTCATGCACCTTGGGTTGACGGTCCATGTTGCAGGTGACACCACGACGCCGGCCATCACCTCGGGCGACCTCCTGCTGGTTGCGTCGGGCTCAGGAACTACGTCGGGCGTGGTCAAAGCCGCGCAGACCGCGCTGGCCGCGGGAGCGGAAGTAGCCGCCATCACGACGGACCCCGACTCGCCGCTGGCCGGTTTGGCCCACGCCGTAGTGACCATCCCGGCTGCACGGAAAACCGACCATGGATCCGCGATCACCCGCCAGTATTCGGGAAGCCTCTTTGAGCAGTCGCTGTTCCTGGCCACCGAGACCGTGTTCCAGACCCTCTGGGACGCCACCGATGAACCCGCGGAGCAGCTCTGGCTGCGCCACGCCAACCTCGAGTAACCCCCAACTGGGTCGCAGTTAAGCACGTTTTGAGCCCTCAAAACGCGCACAAATGCGACCTAGTTGGGCTGCGCGGAACCAAACCCACCACACCTGAAAGCACCACCCCACACCCCGAAAGAAAGAGAAACACATGAAACTGCAGGTTGCACTGGACCTCCTCACCGTTGAGGCAGCTTTGGACCTGGCCGGCAAGGTCGCCGAGCACGTGGACATCATCGAGTTGGGCACGCCGCTCATCAAGGCCGAGGGCCTGTCCGCTGTGACTGCGATCAAGGAAGCACACCCCACCAAGATCGTCTTCGCCGACATGAAGACCATGGACGCCGGTGAACTTGAAGCCGACATCGCGTTCAAGGCCGGCGCTGACCTCGTCTCCGTGCTGGGAACGGCAGACGATTCCACCATTGCTGGTGCCGTCAAGGCCGCGCAGGCCCACAACAAGGGCATCGTGGTGGACTTGATCGGCGTGGAAGACAAGGTCACCCGTGCCAAGGAAGCCCGTGCCCTCGGTGCCAAGTTCGTTGAGTTCCACGCTGGCCTGGACGAGCAGGCCAAGCCGGGCTTCGACCTGCGTGGCCTCCTTAACGCCGGTGAGCAGGCCCGTGTGCCGTTCTCCGTTGCCGGTGGTGTCAACTCCTCCACGATTGAGGCCGTGCAGCTTGCCGGCGCCGACGTCGCCGTGGCCGGAAGCGCCATCTACAGCGCAGCCGACCCGGAGGTCGCCGCGAAGGAACTGAAGGCAGCTATCCAGTAGCTCTCCCGGTAAATCAAGAGTCCAGGGCAGGCGCCGGAATCCCGGCGCCTGCCCTGCTGCCTTCAGCGGTTACCAAGGCTTGAACCGGCTACCCGTCCGGTTTCTTCAACAGGGCCTGTTCCACCAGTTGGGTGATGTAGGGCCGTTGCCTGCGATGCACCGTGATTCCTTCCGGGACACCGCTGACCTGGGAATCAGTACCCGAGACGTCGATCGTGACCCGTGAACTGCCCATGGGGGCATTAGTGATGTGGAGGTCGCCAAAGGACGGCGGCAATACTGGATCCAGCCAGATCCCGCCGAGGGACAGGTGTGTGTCGTAGCGCATCAGGCTGGTGAGCACGTGGATGGGGGTGGTGGCAGCCCACGCCTGCGGCGAGCACGCAGCGGGGTAGGGGACGGGCTCGGTGAACTTGTCGCGATCAAAGCCGCAGAAGAGTTCGGGCAGCCGGCCGCCGGAGTATTCGGCTGCTTCCAGCAACGCCGTGCCGATGCGCTGGGCTTCCTCGATGTACCCGTAACGGAGGAGCCCGGACATGATCAGGGCGTTGTCATGCGGCCACACCGATCCGTTGTGATAGCTCGCCGGGTTGTAAGCCCCCATGTCGCTCGCTAGTGTCCGCACGCCCCAGCCGCTGAACATCTTGGGCGACATCAGATGCTCCACAACGGACGGCACCTTGTCCACGTCAATCAAGTCGAACCACAGGCAATGGCCCATGTTGGAGGCGCACGCGTCCACGGGACGCTTGTCTGCGTCCAACGCCACGGCGAAGTAGCCCTTGTCCGGCAGCCAAAACTCCTCATTGAACCGCTGCTTCAGGCGATCGGCGCGTTCCCGCAGTTCGGACGCCAAGGCGATGTCGCCGTCGTCGTAAGCTATCCAGGCCCGCGCCATGTAGGCGCCGTGCACGTAGGCCTGGACCTCGGAGAGCGCGAGCGGCGGTTCCGCAATGGTCCCGTCCGCGAAGTTGATACCGTCCCAAGAGTCCTTCCACCCCTGGTTGACGAGGCCGTGCTCGTTCAGCCGGGCGTACTCGACGAAACCATCGCCGTCCCTGTCGCCGTAGTCGCGGATCCAGTCCAGGGCCCGGTCGGCGTTCGGCAGGAGGGCGGTGATGGTGTCCTTGGAGAAACCCCACCGGCTCACGGAACCCAGCACCATGACAAAGAGCGGAGTGGCATCCACGCTGCCGTAGTATGCCGATTTTCCACCCAGCGCCCGGCCGCTGCCGACATCGAGCCTGACCTCGTGCAGGATCTTGCCGGGTTCCTCTTCCGTGTCGATGTCTACGGTGGTGCCCTGCCGGTCCGCCAACGTCCGGAGCGTACCCAGGGCGAGGGAAGGATCCACAGGCAACGCCATTTCCGAGGCCCACAGCGAGTCGCGGCCAAACAGCGTCATGAACCATGGCGCGCCGGCAGCAACCACAACCCTGTCCGGGTGGTCGGGGTCCTGGATGCGCAGGGCTCCGAGGTCCTCGTAACTGCGCCGGATGGTGCGTTCGATGCTTCTGTTGCCCATTTGCAGGACCGGGATCTTGGCCACCCACTCCTGGCGGCGCCGATCGCTCGGAGACATTTCCCCGCGTGCGGGGTGCGCGAACGGTATGACGGACCCGTCCAAGGTTGGCACGACGCTGACCCGTGTACTCCACTGGCCGGCAGGAGGGATGGTGATCTTGAAACCGAGGGCCTTGGCTCCCACGCCTGCGCCTTCAGCCCGGATGACCACGCTCTTTCGGACGCCCTCCCATTGCCCGCGGATTTCCAGGGAATCACCCTCCAGACGCCGGGTTTCCTTCCACTCGCGGGTGATACGGGCTTCCTTGACTTCAAAAAGATCGGCGAAATCAGCCTCGACGGTCAGCGTGATGCGGCAGGCGGCCGGCTGCTTGGAGTAGTTCCGCACCGTGATCTCCTCCAGGATCCCGGCGCCCACTTCGCGTACCCGCTCCACCACCAACGGGCTGTCCGCATATCCATCAGAGCGGGGTACCCGGCAGGCGAAGAGGGCGCGGTACGGTTCCTTGGTCTCGGCCGCCAGCGCTTCGAGTGGTTGGTCGTTGATGGTCAGTTGCCACCGGGAGAGGATCCGTGTGTCCAGGTGGAACACTCCGTGGGGCAATTCCGGCCGGATATCCCCGTTGGGGGCGGAGATGCAGAACGACGAACCTTCCACCAGGGTGATCGTTCCTGAGCCGAGGGGGCCCGCTGCCGTATCAGCATTCCATCCAGCCACTTGATGCTCCTTTAACGGCGTCAGCATGGATGTAGTCGACGCTACGCCGGAGGGGTAGCGGGCGCCAGACCTTGCGGCGCCCGGAACCTATGGCCCGCCCGGACGCTGTAACCCCCGGTGCCGATGGGACGAACTGCAACCCACTGTTCACCTTCCTCACCCGAGCGTCCAAGCGATAGGGGTCTATAGTGAGAGAAGCAGTACTCGCTGATGCAGACCGGCGGCCCTATTAGATGGCCGGAGGCCTCTGACAATGACCGACACCCAAATCAGCAAATTTCTTAGCGACTGCGTGATGTTCGACGAGGACACCGAGAAGGGCCTCGACTTTGACACCTTGTACGGCCTTTACATCAGTTGGTGCGTCCTGGGGCGAAAAGTCCCCATTCCCGATTCCGCGTTCCGCACCGCCTTGGAACTTGAAGGCTTGCGCCCCCGCAAGGATCACGGCCAGCGGATTTATCCGGGCATGAACATGGTGGGCGACGCCGCGAGGGACTACGTGGTCAACAACGTGCCCATGTGGACCGAAGAAGCTGTGGTTCCCATGATCCCTGAGACCGACGAGGACCAGGTACCTTCGCCCGCCTGATCCGGATCCTGAGTTTCTGTCCAGCTAATGCCCTTAAGATGCCTTCCTAAGGGCATTAGCTCTATACAGACTCGGAAGTGGGTAAGTAGTGAAGCCGTCCATTGTGTGGTTCCGGGACGATCTCCGTGTTGGCGACAACCCTGCTTTGCGCGCAGCCGTGGACGACGGCGCCGCGGTGGCCCTCTACGTCCTGGATGAAGAGTCGCCGGGGATCCGGCCCCACGGTGGCGCTGCCCGCTGGTGGTTGCACCACTCGCTCGTGGCGTTGCGGGAGGACCTCGCGGCATTGGGCATCCCGTTGCTGCTCCGCCGCGGACCCGCTTCGGACGTCGTCCGGAAAACCACGACGGCGGTCGGTGCCGGCGCGTTGTACTGGAACCGCCGCTACGGCTCGGCCGAGAGGGCAGTCGACGCCGGGATCAAGGCGTGGGCGCACGAGGCCGGACTGCATGTTTCAAGTTTTCAAGCGTCCCTGCTCCATGAGCCGTGGAACGTCACCACCAAGACCGGCGGCCAATACAAGGTCTTCACACCGTTCTGGCGCGCTGTTTCCGCGGAGGGGTTCCGTGAGCCGCTGGCTGCTCCCGCCGGGGGACACGGGTTTGCGGGGGAGCTGCCACGTTACGACGAATTGGACTCCTGGCACCTCCTGCCGACCAAGCCTGACTGGTCCGGAGGGCTCGCAGAGAGGTGGACGCCGGGTTCGGCTGCCGGCCACAAGCGCTTGAAGGAGTTCGTGAACAACGGACTTGCCCATTACAACGAGGGACGCAACCGACCGGATGTGGACGGCAGCAGCGGGTTGTCCCCGTATCTGCGCTGGGGCGAGCTGAGCCCGTTCGAAGTGTGGCACGCGATGGGAGCCAAGCGGTCGGAGAGTGCCGCGATTTTCGCTTCCGAGCTTGGCTGGCGTGAGTTTTGCTGGCACCAGTACTTCCACAACCCGCAACTCGCCACGGCCAACCTCCGATCCGAGTTCGACCGTTTTCCGTGGGCCTGGCCCGGTGCTTCCCTTGAGGCACCCGGCGGCAAGCATCCCGGCCACCAATCCGCAGCTGAGGAACTCCACGCCTGGCAGCGGGGCCGCACCGGGTTCCCGATGGTCGACGCGGGGCAGCGGCAACTCTGGCGCACGGGGTGGATGCACAACCGGGTCCGTATGGTGGCAGCGAGCTTCCTGGTGAAGAACCTGGGCATCCACTGGCAACTGGGCGAGCAATGGTTCTGGGACACGCTGGTGGACGCGGATCCGGCGTCCAATCCTGCCAATTGGCAGTGGGTTGCGGGCTCCGGGGCGGATGCATCGCCGTTCTTCAGGATTTTCAACCCCGAAGCGCAGCGCACCAAGTTCGACCCCCAAGGGAAGTACATCGCCCACTGGATCCCGGAGTTCGGCACGCCGGACTACCCCGGGGAGATCGTGGACTTGAAGACAACGCGGCAGGAAGCGTTGGCTGCGTACAGGGAACTGAAAGAAGTCCACTGAGCGCTTGGCCGGCGCTTTGATGGTGCTGAACCGGCCCCTCTGGAAATTAGTAGGAAGTCCGAGTATATTCGGGATCAGAGATGACCTGGATCACAGTTGGTCACGTGTCCCGCCGTGATCCAGCGGTGTTCCACCACCCACCGGCACGGCAGTCATTCATGATGCAAAGGAGCATTCCACCATGGTGCGCGAGCTTTCCCACTACGTAGACGGCCAGAGGATCGACGGTACTTCGGGCCGGTTCAGCGATGTCTATGATCCCTGCACGGGCGAAGTCCAGGCCCGGCTCCCGTTGGCAAGCGCAGACGAGGTGCGTAACGCCGTCGCGAACGCCGAAAAGGGCCAGCTCGAATGGGCTGCCATGAACCCGCAACGCCGGGGACGCATCCTGCTCAAGTTCGTGGACCTGGTCAACGAGAACATGGACGAGCTCGCCAAGCTCCTGTCCTCCGAGCACGGCAAGACCTTCGCCGATGCCAAAGGCGACATCCAACGCGGCATTGAAGTTGTTGAGTTCTCCGCCGGTGCACCCCACCTCCTTAAGGGCGAATTCTCGGACAATGCCGGGCAGGGGATCGACGTCCATTCGCTGCGCCAACCGCTGGGTGTCGTTGCAGGCATCACCCCCTTCAACTTCCCCGCCATGATTCCGCTATGGAAGTCCGGGCCGGCGCTCGCCGCGGGCAACGCCTTCATCCTGAAGCCCTCCGAACGTGATCCGTCCGTGCCGCTAAGGCTTGCAGAGCTGTACAGCGAAGCGGGCGTTCCCAATGGTGTCTTCAACGTCATCAACGGTGACAAGGAAGCCGTGGATGCGCTCCTCGAAGATCCGAGAGTGAAGGCCATCGGCTTTGTCGGTTCCACGCCGATCGCCCAATACATCTACGCCACTGCAGCGGCGCACGGCAAACGTGCCCAGTGTTTCGGCGGCGCCAAGAACCACATGGTGATCATGCCTGACGCCGACCTGGACATGGCTGCCGACGCCCTGATCGGTGCCGGTTACGGTTCCGCCGGTGAACGGTGCATGGCAATCTCTGTCGCCGTGCCGGTCGGCCAGGAAACCGCCGACGCGCTCGTGGCGAAGCTGACGGAGCGGGTCAAGGAACTCCGCGTCGGCCACAGCATGGACAAGGACGTCGACTTCGGGCCTGTAGTCGCAGCCTCTGCCAAGGAACGCATCGAGGGTTACATCCAGTCAGGCGTCGAGGAAGGCGCAACACTGGTCACCGACGGCCGCGGTCTCACCGTGGAGGGCTACGACGGTGGATTCTGGGTTGGCCCCACACTGTTCGACAACGTCACCAAGGACATGAAGATCTACAAGGAAGAGATTTTCGGTCCCGTCCTCAGCGTGCTGCGCGCAGCTGACTACGACGAAGCGCTCAGGCTCTGCTCGGAACATGAGTTCGGGAACGGCGTCGCAATCTTCACGCGCGACGGCGACTCCGCCCGTGACTTCGCCAGCCGCGTTGAAGTGGGGATGGTGGGCATCAACGTGCCGATCCCGGTGCCGATCGCGTACTACACCTTCGGTGGCTGGAAGGCGTCCGGTTTCGGCGACCTCAACCAGCACGGTGCGGATGCGTTCCGGTTCTACACCAAGACCAAGACCGTGACGTCGCGGTGGCCCTCCGGTATCCGCCAGGGTGCCAGCTTCATCATGCCGGCGGGCAGCTGATGGGAGCTGCGGAGACGGAAGAAGTCCTTTTTGAGCGCCGCGGCCATTTGGGCCTGGTGACGCTCAACCGGCCCCAGGCAGTCAACGCCCTCAATGCATCGATGGTGAAAGCCATGTTGCAGCAGTTGGCTGTCTGGGCTGATGACGACACCATCGCCACCGTGCTGGTGCGCGGGGCCGGTGACCGCGGCCTATGTGCCGGCGGAGACATCGTGGCCATCTACAAGGACATGCTTCATGGGGGCTCCCGGACGGCAGACTTCTGGGCTGACGAGTACCGGCTCAACTCTCTGATTTCCAGGTATCCCAAGCCCTACGTCGCCTTCATGGACGGGCTGGTGCTGGGCGGTGGCGTCGGCGTTTCCGCTCACGGTTCCGTGCGCGTAGTGACAGAACGGACCCGCACCGGAATGCCGGAAACCACCATCGGATTCGTGCCCGACGTCGGCGGCACCCTCCTGCTGTCCCGCGCACCAGGGGAAACCGGAACCCACGCGGCCTTGACGGGAGCGCATTTGTCCGGCGCGGATGCCCTTTTCCTGGGGCTCGCGGACTACTTTGTGCCGTCCGATAGCCTCCCAGCGCTGGCTGAAGCGCTGGAAAGCTCGACGGCGGAAGCCGCCGTCGGGCGTTTTGCCCAAGGCGCGCCGGACTCGGCACTCGCGGCGCAGCGTCAGTGGATCGACGCCGCCTACGCGCACCACGACGCGGAGGAGATCGTGCGGAGTTTGCGTGCAATCGGCGGTGAGGCGGCAGCTGCTGCGGACACCATCGAGGTGAAGTCCCCGACGTCGGTGAAGGTCACCTTGGAATCGTTGAGGCGGGTTCGCGGGTTGTCCTTGGAAGAAGCCTTGGACCAGGAGTACCGTGTGGGGCTCCGCTGCCTGGCCGGGCCCGATTTCCGGGAAGGCATCAGGGCGCAGGTGGTGGACAAGGACCGGAACCCGCAATGGAAGCCTGCGACGCTCGCCGATGTCCACGAGTCGGACGTCGAGGGCTACTTTGCGTCGCTTGAGGACCGTGAACTGGGACTAGCCGCCCTGGCCGCGGGCCACTGACCATCCGTTTGTCAGCCAGTTGTTAGTTGGTTTTGTTGGGCACCGAAGGAGACGACATGACAGAGAACGCAGCATCGGCAACGGGAGTCATTGCCTTCCTCGGCCTCGGCCATATGGGCGGTCCCATGGCGGCCAACTTGATCAAGGCCGGACACGAGGTTGTTGGTTATGACCCTGTGCCCGCTGCCGTCGAGGCGGCCCTGGCCCACGGAGTGCCGATGGCGGACACAGCTGCGGAAGCAGTGGCAGGGGCGGCAGTGGTTTTGACCATGCTGCCCAGCGGCAAGCACGTGCTGGATGCCTACCGGGGCGTGGACGGCCCCGGGCTGCTCACGGTCGCCGCGCCTGACACGCTCTTCCTGGACTGCTCCACCATCAACGTTGACGAGGCACGGGAAGCTGCCGCTCTTGCCGTTGAGGCAGGTCACCGTTCCGTGGATGCACCTGTGTCCGGCGGCGTTGTGGGTGCCGAGGCCGGGACATTGACATTCATGGTGGGTGCCTTGCCGGAGGATTTCGAAACCGTGCGGTCCCTGCTGGAGCACATGGGGAAGAGGATCGTGCACTGCGGTGACCACGGTGCGGGGCAGGCCGCCAAAGTGTGCAACAACATGATCCTGGGTGTGTCCATGATTGCCGTTGCAGAGGCATTTGTCCTTGGCGAGAAGCTGGGGCTCACGCACCAGGCCTTGTTCGACGTCGCGTCCAACGCCTCCGGCCAATGCTGGGCGCTCACCACCAACTGTCCTGTACCGGGCCCAGTGCCTACGAGCCCGGCCAATCGCGACTACCAACCCGGATTCGCCGGGGCCTTGATGGCAAAGGACCTGCGCTTGGCGGTGAACGCGCTGGAGAGCACCGGTGTTGCCGCGGAAATGGGGCCGCTGGCGTCCCGGATTTACGACGCTTTTGCTGCCGGGGACGGCGCCGGAAGGGATTTTTCCGGCATCATCACGGAAATCCGCGACAAGTCCGGGGCATAGGGTGGGCATGACGACTACGGAAGAGGACCTGGGTTTGGAGCAGCAGTACCAGAACATTGTGGTGGAACGCCGGGGCCGTGTTGGCTTGGTGACTTTGAACCGGCCGGAGGCGCTGAATGCGTTGAACACGGCGCTCATGAACGAGCTCGTCTCCGCCGTCACTTCAATGGATACCGATCCTGACGTGGGTGCCGTGGTCATTACGGGATCCGCCAAGGCCTTCGCAGCCGGGGCCGACATCGAGGAGATGTCGTCAAACACCTACATGGATATGTACGCAGCGGATTGGTTCAGGCGTTGGGAGGATCTCACCCGTCTCCGTATCCCTGTCATTGCCGCGGTTTCCGGCTTCGCCCTGGGCGGCGGTTGCGAACTGGCCATGATGGCAGACTTCATTATTGCCGGGGACAACGCCAAGTTCGGCCAACCCGAGATCAACCTCGGCGTCATCCCGGGGATGGGTGGATCGCAGCGGTTGACACGGGCAGTGGGTAAAGCCAAGGCCATGGACATGGTGCTCACCGGCCGGTTCATGGACGCCGACGAAGCCGAACGATCCGGCCTTGTCTCCCGGGTTGTTCCCGCAGCTGAGGTGATAGACGAAGCAGTCAAGGCCGCCGAGGTGATAGCTTCCAAGTCTAAGCCGGCAGCCATGGTGGCCAAGGAAGCCGTCAACGCAGCCTTTGAAATGGGCCTGGCCCAAGGCGTCGTGTTTGAGCGTCGCGTCTTCCATTCGCTCTTCGCTACTGAGGACCAGAAGGAAGGCATGGCCGCTTTCATGGAGAAGCGGCAGCCGGAGTTCAAGCACAGGTAGCCCAGCAGGGACTCTCGTTCTGGGGATATGTCCCAATAAGACGAAGCTCACGCATTTTCCCCGACACGAAGTGGCTGGCTCCCGGTCCTATCTACGGATCAACAGCAACGACTCGTGAGGAAAGCAATGACGTGGCAATTCTGCAGCAACGACGACTGCCCGGAAAGTTGGCACTGGACCGACTTGGCGGGGGCTCCGGAAGCCTGCGCGGATGTGGGCGAAACACCCCATGACGGGGTTGTGGTGGCCGACACCGCGGCGTAGGCTCCTCCGGGCCACCACTCGGGAGGGAGTCCACAATGGGTCAACTGATCGTTCAGGATTTTGTCACTGCGGACGGGTTTGCCGCCAACACCGACAACGAATTCAACGCATACGAACTGCTGGAAGGCGGTACGGCGGAGTTCGATCGTGCGCAACTCGAATGGCTCGGAAGCGTGGAAGCAATGGTTCTGGGAGCAAACACGTATCGGATGTTCGTCGAGTACTGGCCCACGCCTGCTTCCAACGGCGAAATCATCGCTCCGGCACTCAACGGCCTTCGTCGCTATGTCTTCTCACGCCACCTGGAGGCAGCCCCGTGGGGGGACTACCCGCCGTCGACGATTGAATCCGGCGATGCCATTGAGGCGATCCGCCGGATCAAGCGCGCGTCGGAGAAGGACATTGTCCTGTGGGGCAGCCTGTCCTTGGGTGAGTCCTTCTTTGCCGCAGGCGAGGTGGATGCTGTGCGGCTGGTGGTCATGCCGATCGGCCAAGGTGCTGGCCGCGGGGTGTTCCCGGCCGGTCAGGATTCCGCCTTGTTGAGGCTCGACGACGTCAACACCTACGACCACGGGCTTGTGGAGCTCGCTTACACGGTCCGTAAAAGGGGCTAGGCGAGGACGGCCGGTTTCAGCGCGGCATCGAAAAACCCCCGTTCCAGCCGCACGGCTTCGGCGAAAGTCTCCGCCACGCGTGTGCGGTCGGCTTGGGAAGAAGGCTCGACGGCGTTGAACTCCTCGCGCAGCCACGCCACCCACGCGTTGTACTCGGGGTTGTTGTGCAGGCGGATCCAATCGGCATGCTTCGGAGCGGCCGGCCAGGTCGCAGGATCACCGGCCCACGCGGCCCAGTCTCCATACAACCACTCGGCGACAAGCAGCACCGCCAGCACTTCGGGGTACGAGCGGGTGGCGAGGGCTTCACGCATGAGGGAGTCGAAGGACCGGGTGGCCGGGGCGAGGTCCGGAGCGAACCGGTCCCTTTCGGGGACACCGAGTTCGTCGAAGGAATCCTGGAAGTACGTGTTTTCATCCGAAGCGAAGGCACCCAGCACTTTGGCGAATACCAGCCGCGACGGCAGGGTCGGCGCCGACGCCACGGCTTGTCCGAGGAGCGCAACGAACGCATCGCAGAACTGGTAATCCTGCACCAAGTAGCGGCGTAAGTCCTCATCAGCCAGGCTGCCGTCGAGCAACTGATTTACGAATGGATGGTCAACAGCGGCCTCCCAATCCTCGACGCAGCTGTTCCTCAGTTCTTCGGCAAAGCCCACGATGTTTCCTCCCTGGAAGTCCAGCAACGGAGCCTAGCAGCTGGGGCGATGGCACTCGTTTGCATGACGCGGTGCGTCCAAACGCACCGGCGCCGGCCGTACGGTCACATGAACCGTACGGCCGGCGTCGTGGTTGCTCGGGCGGCGTGCCGCCCCGGCGGATTACCGGCCCTGATCCGCGTGCATCGGGTCCGGCCAATTGCCGACGAGGTCCGGCCAGAAGCCGATGCGTCGTCCAACTTTTGCCGTTGCGTTGGTGCGGACGGGGATCTGGAACTTGCGAAGCATGGTTGCCTCCTGACTGATGAAGTGCCTGCGTCGGTTGGCGCAGGTGGTGGTGCCTGCCAAAGCAGGGACCACCGCATCAGTCAGGTCGGGAACCGGGATCGAATGAAGGTTGTGGTGCTTCGGTTCGTTGCTGGTCCGCCACAGGCCCGGCGCGAGGCGGCGGCAGCGGTGAGAGGACATCCGGAATGTCGGACGCCCCCGGGGCCGAAGTGCTGGAGCCACTGGTCCCTGACGATCCGGACGTACTTGGCGTACCCAAGGGATAAAGCGGTGCGACCGGAACATGGTTGGCGGGAGCGAGGATCGCGTCGGGCGTACTGTCGAAGGGATCGGGCATCGGCAGCCGCTGGGGGATGTCTCCAGGCTGACGAGCCGCAGTTTGGGAGCGCTCAACGGACTGCACGGCCGCGCCCTGTTGCGGTGCTGGGGCTGTGGGCGAGGAAGCTGCATTCGGGGACGTCGGAGCAGCAGGCGCGGCACCGCCGTCGAGCGCGTTTGGAACCGAAGGCGACGTTGGCGGAACGGCAGGGGCTGGCGGATCGAGGAGGCTGGGCAGTTCGGGCACGCTGGGCAGGTCCGGGACGATGGGCAACTCGGGGATGCCGGGCAGCAGGTCCGTGACATTTTCCACCACAGGAAGACCCGGTACTTCCGGAATCGCATCCACAAGGGGTGCTATGGGGATGGTCACCGTCGGGAGGGCAGGAACGGACGGTGTCTCCGGCGCCACTGGAATAAGCGGAACGGCGGGCGCAACCGGGAGCGCGGGAACTTCCGGCTCGGGGTCAAGAGCCGAGGTGACGGACTCCACCGCATCCGTTATTGATGGGGCAGATGGGACCGGTAGCGGCTGGGAAACCTGGGAGATCGTGGACCCCGGAAGCGGAGGTACCACCGGCACAATGTCGGTTGCAGCTGCGCACGGGCCCGCCAACCACACCATCGTTGCACCTGACCCGAGCGCGGCCAGGAGGAGAGGGCGCAGCATCAAGCTGCGTCGCTGTCCCGGATCGTTGGCCAAGAGCTCCACCCCCACTGCGGCAATGGAGTCTCAGGATACGCCCGTGGGCGCCCATTGGCATAGAAGCCGGGTTGACTCGTAAAAGGCTCGCGTAGCGGGGAGGGTGTTTGGCGGACTGTGGTCAGGCCCGTCTTCAATCAGTTCCTTCAACCGGCCGGTTCAGGCGTCCCGAGAACAGCCAATAATTGTTGACAATTGACAGTCTGCGTTTTAGATTCGTTAAGAATCAAAACGGTCAATCGCACCGATCAACGGATTCTGGCAACTCATGGCCCCACTCTCCAAAACATCCTTGAAGGGACTCATCATGGCTCCGACTAATTCCCGGCCGAAGTACATCTCCTTTGATATCTACGGCACTCTCATCAACTGGGACACCGATTCCACCACCCGCCGACTGCTTGCCGGCCGTTTACCTGAAGAGCAGTGGCCCGCGTTCAAGAAAGTTTTCCGTGGGTACCGGTTCGACGAGGTCCTTGGCGACTACAAGCCCTACGAGCAGATCCTCCAGGATTCCTTTGACCGGGTATGCAAGTTTTTTGGCATTGGACCGACTCCCGGTGCGGGTGCGGAGTTCGCTGACGCTGTACGCAGCTTCGGTGCCCACGACGACGTGCCGGCCCCGCTGAAGCTCATGGGCGACAACTACAAGCTCGTGGCTCTATCCAACGCCGACGACAGTTTCCTGGACATCAGCATTCCCAAGCTCGGCGCAGATTTCCATGCCGTGTTGACCGCTGAACAAGCCCGGGCATACAAGCCTCGCTACCAGGCCTTCGAGTACATGTTGGACACCTTGGACGCCAAGCCGGAAGAGTTCCTGCACATCGCCTCGCACACCCGATACGACATGCATCCGATGCACGACATGGGCTTCCGGAACCTCTGGGTGCTGGACCGTGGCTACGATCCCATTACCGGCGGCTACGACTACAACACCGTGAAGTCGCTGGACGAGATCAACAAGCACCTCGGTCTCTAGGCCGATCCTGAAGCAAAACATGCTCTAAAACGAAAAGCAGATCTGAATCACCGGTGGCAAACTGGCCGTGCTCGGCCTGGGGAGCATCGTCAGCATGGTGTCATGGCCTCGTTCCCGCTTGACGTTCCCGCATGACCGACCCCGTCACCGGGTTGGAAGCCGGCTCCCGCCCACGGCTGCAGCGCCGTGGGCGGGGACGCCAGATCTCCCACTGCGTTTGCAGCGGCGGGGCAATTGAGCGAGGCATGACGCGCGAGCTCTGCGCCCTTACCAGGTAAGGGCAGACTCATGCCCCCGCCGCCTTGCTATGGATCACGATCGATTCCCTACTTATGCAGCCGGACGCGGCAGTCCGAAGAGAACGGGGAGGTCGGCGATGTCGGTGATCCGCTCGTAACCGAGCCAGTGCTCGTCGTGCTCGAAACCGCGGTCCACATATACCTTGTTTTTGATTCCCAAAGTGGCCGCAGAACGCAGGTCGTACATCGGGCTCGCCGAGACATGAACGATCTCGTCGGGTGTTACGCCAAGCTTGTCGAACATGTACTCAAACGCAGCGAGACGAGGCTTGTAGACGCCCATCTGCTCGGCGCTGATAACGGCTTCAAAGGGGGCCTGTAGGTTCTCCGAAAGTCGTAATGCGTGCGGGGTGTCGCTGTTGGTGATGATCACCAGCGGAACTGCCTCAGCCAGGCGGTTCAGAGCCTCGGTGACGCCCGGGTACGGGCGCCAGGTGGGGACGATCTCATAGATAGCTCGAGCATCGGCGTCACGGTATTCCAGACCGAGCCGGCGTGACGCGCGTTCCATGGAGTTGGCGATGATTTGGTGGAACGGCTTGTAATCCCCCATGCACTCGTCGATCCGATATGCCTTGGTGGCCTGCAGATATTCATCGGCGACCTCGGCCGGCAGGCGATCACCCAGGACCTCACGGGTCGCGTCGGCGATGGCGAACTTGATGAGCGTTCCGTTCATGTCGAACGTTACAAATTTGGGCTTGCTTTCGAATGCCATTGGTTTTCTCCATTTGCGGGATGGGAGTCTTGTCGATTGTCGACAAATCACCCGAAGGCGACGTCGATTGTCGACGATACGGGCCGGACGTAGGGAGTGTCAATGCTTTTTTCAAAATTGATTCTTCGCGAATAGAAGTTGTGGCCAGGTGTTGACATTGGACCCGCTGCGATTTACATTCATTGTGAATCCAAATGTTGCACAGGGGCTTCCCTGGGCGGCCACCGCGTCAGGAACATGACGAATTTCGAGACACCGCCGCGCTTGAAGGCCTTGGCAGCGATCCCTCCCAAAGCTGGACTCCGTCCGGCGCGGGCGTTGCAGCTGGCCACAGCCAGCGCCCCGATTTCCTCCTTCGACCTTGAAAGGGTGAGATGAGTCCCTCCTCTGATCCCCCCGCATTTCGTGCCGGCCCGGCACGAGCCCTCCGGACAGCCGGGGTCCCCCGTGAAGCCTCCGATTTCTGTAGCGACTCTGCCTTTATCGATGCAGTGGCATCGGAGAGCGGGCTCTTGGCGGGGCATGTCCGGCTCGACGAGTCAACTGTTATGGAGCTCCTGGAACAGGCTTACGGCCTTAGGGGGATGCTTGTCCGGATTCCTACCGAGAAGGATGAGACCTTCCGGCTCCGGAGCGGAGAAGAAACCTATTTGGTGAAGGTGTCCTCCCCGGATGAGGACCCGCTGATCGTGCACCTTCAGACGGCCTGTATGGAGCATTTGGAGCGGACTGCCACGGATCTTCCGGCCCAACGTCTTGTCAGGAACCTCCACGGGGAACCGCAAGTCCTCATGCCGACCACAGATGGACCGTTTGACCGAGTTCTTCGGGTGATGCGCTTCCTGCCCGGCGAAATGCTGGCCAGTCACGAGGCGTCAGCAGCTCAGCTTCAGTCGGTAGGTTCCAGCCTTGCCCGTCTCAGCCTTGCTTTGCAGGACTTCGAACATCCTCGAGCCGAGCGCCTGCTCCTGTGGGACCTCAAGCACTTTCACCGGATGCGCCCCCTTCTCCACCACGTCACGGAGAAGCACCAGCGCACCCTGGCGGAGGCTATTTTCGATCAGTTCGACGAGAAAGTCGTTCCACTCTTGGACGTCCTTACGTCCCAGGTTGTGCACGGGGACTTCAGTCCCTTCAACGTCCTTGTCGACCCGGGCAGTCCGGACTACGTGAGCGGGATTATCGACTTCGGAGACGTTGTGCGGACCCCCGTGATCTTCGACCTTAGCGTCACGATGGCCAACTTTCTGGGAACAAACCCGTCCAGCCCTTGGGAGCACGCACTTCAGGTCATGAACGGCTACAGGAACATCCGCCCGCTGCCCGTCCACGAGTTGGAGGCCCTGGTCATCTCAGCCCAAGCCCGCCTCCTTCTGCGGGCCCTGATAACGCAGTGGCGCGCAAGCCACTTGCCCGAAAGACGCGCTTACCTGGTCTCTCATTCCGAACCGGACTGGGATCGGCTCCACGCCACGGCCGCAGCGCCCGCACCAAAACTGCCTTCCACGCTCTGAACCCTGCCAATAGTCACCAGGAGAACCAAATGGTCACTTCCCCAATCCGCAAGCCGTCGAAAGCCACAATCAACGGCTTTGATCCCAGCCGCCTTGGCGAGCTCCCGGACCAGATGCAAAAGAACATCCGGCGCCGGGACAGGAGCCTGGGACCGGGTTATCGGCTCTTCTACGACACGCCTGTGGAAGTGGTGCGCGGCAAAGGCACCACACTGTTTGACCGGGACGGCAACGAGTACCTCGACGTTTACAACAACGTCCCCTCCGTTGGTCACGCCCACCCGCGTGTCGTAGCCGCCGTCCACGAACAAATGCAGACCCTGAACACCAACACCCGCTACGTCCAGGAATCCATCCTCGACTATTCCGAAGACCTCCTGTCCACGTTCCCAGCCGAACTCGGACATGTCATGTTCACCTGCACCGGCTCGGAAGCCAATGACCTCGCCATGCGAGTGGCGAAGTACGCCACCAGGAACCAGGGAATCATCGTCACCTCCGGCGCATACCACGGCCTGACAACTGAAGTAGCGTCCTTCTCGCCCTCCCTGGGAATCGGCGTGCCCCTGGGTGCCAACGTGCGGGTCATCGACGCCCCGGACGCCCTGCGCTACTCATCTGATCAGGAATCCCTCGGGGACCACTTGCGCACCCAGGTGCGTGCCGCAATCGCTGACCTTCACAGGCACGGCATCGGACTGGCGGCCTTTATCGCCGACAGCATCTTCTCCTCCGACGGTATCTTCGCCGGCCCAGCAGGCTTCCTCCGCCCGATCATCGAAGAAGTCCACGCAGCAGGCGGTCTTTACATCGCCGATGAAGTACAACCAGGTTTCGGCCGAACAGGTGAGGAATGGTGGGGCTTCCAACGGCACGGAATCGTTCCCGACATCGTGACCATCGGAAAGCCCATGGGTAACGGCATCCCCGTCGCGGCAGCCATCTTCAAACCCGAACTGCTCGTGGAGTTCGGCAAAAACATCCGCTACTTCAACACCTTCGGCGGCAACTCAGTAGCCATCGCCGCCGCGCAGGCCGTCCTGAACGTTATCCGCGAGGAATCACTCATGGAAAACGCCCGCAAGGTCGGCGAAAAAATCATCACCGGGCTCAAAGACCTCGCCCAGGACCTCGACCAAGTCGCAGAAATCCGCGGCAGCGGCTTCTTCATCGGAGTCGACCTCGTCACCGACCAATCCACACTCACACCCAACGGGGAAGCAGCCTCGGGCATCGTGAACGCCCTCCGGCAGGACCGCATCCTCATCTCAGCCTGCGGCGCCCAAGGCAACGTCCTGAAGCTCCGCCCACCCATGCCGTTCTCCATGAGCGACGCCGACCGCCTGCTCGAAGGAATGGGCCACGCCTTCAAAGCACTGCACTAAAACTCAAACAGGCCCCGGAGGAGTCTCACCACCATGCTCACTCTTTCTGCTGATCACACCAGCAGAACCCACTGAAGGGATGCACCATGATGACCATCAATAAAGTCCGGATTGCCGCTGCGGGGCTTGCTGTCCTGCTGGCCCTTAGCGCCTGTGGCGGCGCAGCAACCGGCGGCCAAGGCACGGAACTGCCAAAGACGCAGAACACCCGGGACGTCTCCGAAGGTGTCCAGCCGGACGCTGCCGCGGTGGCGCTGTTGCCGGAGTCCTACAAAGCCAAGGGCGAATTGACCGTGGCGATGGATCTGAGCTCCCCGCCGATGACGTTCCTCGCCGAGGACAACACAACCCCGATCGGCGTGAACCCGGACCTCGCCCGCCTGGTGGCCAAAAAGCTTGGGCTGAAGCTGAAGTTCGAGAACACCGCGTTCGACACGATCATCCCCGGTATCGACGGCGGCCGCTACGACTTTACGGCCACCACCATGTCCGCAACGGAGGAGCGGCTGAAGGTCCTGGACATGATCAACTACCTCAAGGGCGGCTCGGCCGTGGCAGTAACCAAGGACAACCCGCTCAAACTGACCAACGACACCCTCTGCGGCAAGAACATTGGCGTGACCAAGGGCTCCACCCAGCAACTCAAGCACCTGCCGAACGTCTCGAAGTGGACCTGCGAGGAAAAGGGCCAGCCGGCCATCAACGCCATCACGCTGCCCAACATCCAGGAAGCCCTGACCCAGCTGGACTCCAAGCGGATCGACGGGGTCTTCTACGATGCCAGCGCCCTGGCCTGGGCCAACGAGCAGCAGCCCGAGCACTTCACCATCCTGGAGCCGCGGATGGACACGCGCACGGACACCAACGTTGCCATGGGCGTGAAGAAAGGGTCACCGCTGACACCGGCCCTTCAAAAGGCCATCCAGTCCGTCCTGGAAACCCCGGAATACAAGGAATCCCTGGACTATTGGGGCCTGGGCGAATCAGCCATCACCGAAGCCAAGATGCGCTAGTACCAGTTGGGCGCCGAAGCCCCACGCGACCCGTACGTCCCCGGAGGTTGGTTGTTGCCTGCCGGGGGCGTACAGTCCGTTGGTTGGAACAACCATCGCCCGCGAATACAGCAGTGAATGCCAGGCAGCATCATCACGTCCCGGCTTCGGTCCGAACTCTCATTAAGGTAGTGCTATGAGCAGCATCCCCACGGCACGTGACTATAACAAGGCCTCTGTCCTCGATGCGATCCTTTCAGAGGCGCCCTTGACACGGACCAGGCTGATTGAGTTGACGCGTCTGAGCCAGCCGACGGTGTCCCGGAAGGTGGATGAGCTTCGTTCCGATGGTTTCCTTGTCGAGCAGGGAGTCGACGCCGTTCCGCGCCGGGGCCGGCCCTCCACCTACCTCGATGTCCCCGGCACGGCCGGGCACATTGTTGGTGTCGCTTTCGGGACGCGAACCACGTGCGTCCTCGTAACTGACCTGAGGGGACGTGAGATCAGCCACGTCATTGTTCCCAGCCCTCCCGGAGGCGATATGGAAACCTCTGTCAAGTGGCTGGTTGACTTGATTGTGGACACCGCTGATTCCGCAGAAGGGCCATTACGCCAAATCGTCGCCTCGTTGCCCCGCCGTGTCCTGAGCATCCCCACCAAGTCCGGAACACCGGAATTAGCGAAGACATTGCTGGAATCCGAGTTCCAGAGTGCCATTGAACAATGGTTGAAGGCTCCCGTGATGCTTGAAAGCGATGCGACGTCGTCCCTTCGGGGCATTCTGAAGGACGATGCGAGCATAGGAAATGCCGCCTTGTTCATGCTCAGTACAGAACTGAGCTTCGCCAGTTGTACTGATCACGAGATCGCCCGAGGACGGACTCCCGCATTCGGCGACCTTGGTGGTGTCATCTTCTCGGGTATCGGAAACGAAACCCTCGATGGTCTATTGAGCACCGCGGGTCTCCTCCAGTTCGCCAAGGGACGGGGGCTGGACCTGGAAGGCATCGAAGCCCTCTGGTCCCGGCCGCAGGACCCGGCGCCCCGCGCGGATGTGATGGAGGCGTTTACGACGGCGATCGTGACCGCCGTTGGTGCTGTTGCAGTTACTTTGGACCCCGAGTCAGTGTATTTTGTGGGCCGTTTGAGTCCGCTCGTGGACGAGGTCCTCCCGGAGGTGCGCAGGCGACTGTCGCAAAGCCTTCCCGTCGTCCCGGAGACAAGGGTCGCCCCGCAGGTGATTGGTTTATCCGTGGCCCAAGGGGCGGCGAATGCCGGAGTGGTCCTGGCCAGGTCCCGGCTACGGGAATCGGTGCTGGAGGCCCGTAACGAGGTCGAAATCCCTCTAGGAGGCAAGATCTGACCTTCAGGCTGCCAATGCAATCACTTTTACTCCAGTTGTACGAACGCTGCTAACCCGTCGCCGGACATCGGCGCGGGATGCTCGCGTCGGCCTAACCCTCACTCCTCCGTGAAATCCCCCGCATCCCTGCGGAAGGTGCCGAGAACCCGGATGAGGTGGTCGACGTCGTCATCCCCGAAGCCCGACTTGCTGAAGACCTCGGCGTTGAGGGCCGCCGTCGCCTTTTTTGCGAGGGTGCGGCCCTCGGCGGTGAGTTCGATCAGCGTGGTGCGTCCGTCCGTGGGGTGCGGGGACCGGGCCACCAAGGCGGCCTTCTCCAGGCGGTCCACGGCGTTGGTCACCGACGTTGGATGCACCTGCAGGAGCGCGCTCGCCTTGTTCATGGGCAGAGCGCCACTGCGGGCGAAGCTCAGGAGTGCAAGGAGTTCGTAGCGTGCGAAGGTCAGTCCGAAGGGTTTCAGGACCGTTTCGATGCGGGCAAGCAGGATCTGCTGGGTGCGCATTATCGCCGTGATGGCTGCCATGGGCGCGGCGACATCGCCCCACCCATGCCGTTCCCAGTTACGTTGGGCGTCGGCGATGGGGTCGCGGGGGAGTGGGGTGCCCATGGGCCTCCTTCGGTTAGCGGCGTGCTCAGTCTTTCAGATGAGGGAACTCTTCCTCGGTGTATTCCACACCCAAACCAGCGGGCAAGGGGCCATCGCTGTGACGGGCAACCTCCGAGCCCCGAAGCTCGACGCGCCGGATCTTCCCCGAGATCGTCTTGGGCAGTTCACCGAACTCGAGCCTCCGGATCCGCTTGAAGGGTGCCAGGTGCTCGCGGCAGTACCGCAGGATGTCCTCTGCGACGGCCGGGCCGGGTTGGTAACCGGCGGCCAGCACCACGAACGCTTTCGGCACCGACAGCTTCACGGCGTCAGGTGAAGGTACGACGGCGGCCTCCGCCACTGCGGGGTGCTCGATGAGTACGCTTTCGAGCTCGAAAGGTGACAGACGGTAGTCGGACGATTTGAAGACGTCGTCGTCCCGCCCGACGTAGGTGATGACTCCGTCGGCGTCGCGGCTGGCCATGTCGCCCGTGTGGTAATAACCATTGCGGAATGCCTCCGCTGTTTTGGCTTCGTCGCCGAAATAGCTTTTCATCAGCCCCACGGGGCGGGGGTCCAAGCGCAAGCAGAGTTCGCCGTCGTCGGCTTCCTGGCCGGTGACCGGATCGACCAGGACGACGTCGTACCCGGGAAGGGGACGTCCCATGGATCCGATCTTGACCGCTTGCGCGGGTGTGTTGGCGATCTGGACCGTGGATTCCGTCTGGCCGAAGCCATCGCGGATGGTGACGCCCCACGCCTCCTCCACCTGGCCGATGACTTCGGCGTTCAACGGCTCGCCGGCTGACACGACCTTGTGGGGCGGATTGGTGAGCTGGCTGAGGTCCGCCTGGATAAGCATGCGCCACACCGTCGGCGGGGCGCAGAAACTCGTGACGCCCTCGCGGCCCATCTGGTCCATGAGTGCCGAGGCGTCGAAGCGGTCGTAGTTGTAGATAAACACACACGCCTCGGCGATCCAGGGCGTGAAAACGTTCGACCAGGCGTGCTTTGCCCAGCCCGGCGATGCGACGTTCAGGTGGACATCGCCGGGTTCCAGCCCGATCCAGTACATCGTTGACAGGTGGCCCACCGGGTAGGACGTGTGGGTGTGCTCCACGAGTTTGGCCCGTGATGTGGTGCCGGAGGTGAAGTACAGCAGTAGTGTCTCGTCCGCCCTGGTGGCGGCGTCGGGCGCGAAGTCCGTTCCGCCGTCGTACGAATCCGCGTACTGTACCGCCTGTGCATTGGTGCGATCCGCGCCCACCTCAATCAGCGTGTAATTACCGGCGACGTCGGCGAACTTGCCTATGTTTGCGCTGCCGACGGCCACCCAAGCGGCGCCGCCGCGTTCGACGCGATCCTGGAGGTCGCGGGCGCCCATGAGCGTGGTGGTGGGGATCATGACGATGCCGAGTTTGATGCCGGCAAGCATGAGCTCCCATAGCTCCACTTGGTTGCCGAGCATGATGATCATGTGGTCGCCGCGTTTGACGCCTTGGTTCCTGAGCCAGGTGGCTACTTGCGAGGAGCGTTGGGAGAGGTCCTTGAAAGTGCGCCTGGTGGAACTGCCGTCCTGT
The DNA here is from genome assembly GCF_040684895.1 of Paenarthrobacter sp. NPDC089322. Lineage (NCBI taxonomy): Bacteria > Bacillati > Actinomycetota > Actinomycetes > Micrococcales > Micrococcaceae > Paenarthrobacter > Paenarthrobacter sp. NPDC089322. The sequence goes on along the minus strand of NZ_JBFBGW010000001.1, from coordinate 308,402 downwards.
TCGACGATGACCAGGGCGGGTTGCTTGCCTCGATCAGGGTCTGCTGCGAGGTGGTCGAACCAATCGAGGGCAAAATTGAACTCCTCGAAGCGGGGCCACTGAAATTCGTTGTGCGCCTGCTTGTAGTCCTCGCGCAATTCCAGCAGCCGGTCCCGGGCCGCACGGAAGTCCTCTGTGACTGTCATGGTCCACCTTTCGCTGGGCATCTTTGCCGGCCGTGGCCCAGGGACAGCGCCCTAGTGATCCACATCACCTTGCAATATACTAGGACATCCAAGGGTTTGGAAGAGCCTGTGCGGGACGTGACGAAGGGGTCTAATGCTCGACGAAAAAGCCGGCACCGCCACAAGCGGAGCAGCTATGGAAAAAGTCCTTCCTCCTTATCCGGAGGCGGACCTGATGCACGTGGTGGACTTGCTCGATCCCGGGGAGAGGGCACGGTACCTGGAGATCAGGGAGTTCCTGCAAACAAGGATCCGCGCTGCCAGCATCGACTTCTGGAACCGGGAAGAGTTCCCGTTCGGGTTGCTTGCCGACATGGCAAAGTTCGGGCTCGGCGGGCTCCAAACCGACGGCTCCTCGAAACTGTTCAAGGGCCTCATGTACACCGAAATTGCCCGGGCGGACGTCTCACTCTCCGCCTTGGTTGGCATCCACAACGAACTCATTGTCGGCATGATCCATGAGCTCGGATCCCCCGGGCAGAAGCGACGGTGGCTCCCCGGGCTGGAAGCCCTCACGCAGCTGGGCGCCTTCGCACTCACCGAACCGGACCACGGTTCGGACATCGCCGGAGGACTTTCGACGACGGCGCGACGCGACGGCGGCGAATGGGTCATCACCGGTGCCAAGCGCTGGATCGGGGCAGGAACGATAGCCGACTTTGCCCTCGTATGGGCGCGGGACGAATCCGACGGGCACATCAAGGGCTTCATCGTGGAGACCGACCGCCCGGGATACTCGGCGACGAAAATCTCCAACAAGATCGGGCTGCGGATCATGCAGAACGCCGACATCGTGTTGGACCAGGTGCGGGTTCCAGCGGAGAACCTCCTTCCGGGGGCCACGGAATTCTCACGAGCCAACGACCTCCTGCGTGATTCCCGCGCCTGGGTGGGGTGGCAGGCGGCGGGTATTCAGCTGGCGGCGTTCGATATTGCCCGTTCGTACGCCTTGGAACGCAAGCAGTTCGGCAAGGAACTGGCCCGTTTCCAGCTCATCCAGCAGCAACTCGCGGACATGCTCGGCAACGCGAACGCTTCCCTGTCCCTGATGGTGGAGCTCGCCCGGATCCAGCAGGCCGGGAAGCTCGAGATGGTACAGGCGGCCATGGCCAAGGCAACCACCACACGACTGGCTCGTTCCAGCGTTGCGATGGGACGTTCGCTGTTGGGTGGTAACGGGATCACGACAGACTACGAGATGGGAAAGCTCTTTGGCGACGCCGAGATCCTGTACACGTATGAAGGCAGCTATGAGATCAACTCGATGATCGTTGCCCGGGCAGTGACGGGGAAATCGGCGTTTGTGTGAGGATGGGGGTCAGCGGCCCTACTCGCAGGCGACACCGTCCTTATCCCTGTCCAAGGAGGTGCTATAGCCGGGTTGTCCCGCATACAAGGGGGCGGCCCCTGCGGCCCTGGCAGCTGAGCAGTTGGGATAGGTAACGGAGGCGGGTGCAGGTGCCACCGCGGGAGCAGGCGCTGGGGCGGGAGCGGGTGCGGGTGCGGGCACCACCGCGGGAGCAGGTGCCACCGCGGGAGCAGGCGCTGGGGCGGGAGCAGGTGCGGGCACCACCGCGGGAGCCGGTGCCGGAACCTCAGCCGGTGCCGGTGCCGGAACCTCAGCCGGTGCCGGTGCCGGAACCTCAGCCGGCGCCTTCTCATTGGTGGGAGCGGTCTGGTTCGGGCAGTCGCCGAGGACGCGGGCCATGGCGTCGTGCTCGGCTTGTGTGACCCACAGGTTATAGGTGGCCTTGACCGAGATCTGACGCGCAACGTACTCACAGCGGAAGGTCCTGCTTGGCGGCAGCCAGGTGGCGGCGTCGCCGTCGCCCTTTTGCATGTTGGTGGGTCCGTCGGTGGCTTGCAGGTTCAGTGGATCGTTGGCGAACGCCGTGCGCTGCTCAAGGCTTAGCTGCTGGGCACCTTTCTGCCATGCATCGCTCAGTGCCACGACGTGGTCAATCTGCACAGCCGTACTGGTGCCGGCGCCGCGGACAAATCCGATGGTCTTGGCTGTGTAAGGGTCTGCGAGGCTGCCGGACTGGACCTTGCACGGCACGCTGTTGGTGTAGGTGATGCTGGTCAGGTCGCGTTTGAGAGTGTCGTTGCGGGTGTCGCACCCGTTGCGATCGACGTCGGCCCACGCCTGGCCGAATTGGCTGCGGTCGTAGCCCGTCTTGGGTGCGCGGCCCTTGATCGGCAGCCTTGCGAGGACGTCGAGTGCCTTGGAAGCGAAAGCGGGCTGCGTGTTCGGTGCCTTGTAGGAAACCGAAGCTGCGAGTTGGGCTGTCGTGTCAGGGTCCAAGGGTGCGCCGGATGCCGAGGGACCGGGCGTCGGCGTGGCGTTGGCGCTCGGAGAGGCGCTGGCTTCAGCAAGTTTCTGCGCCTCGGCCGCGGCATGGGAAGCCTCGGCTGCCGACTGAGAAGCATCAAGCTTCTCCTTGGGCTGAGCCGGGACAAGCGCGCCCCCTGCAACCAGGAGGACCAACGCGCCGGTGAGCATGATGGCGCCTGTGCGGCGGCCACCGCGGACCATTGCCCACGAGCGCCGACCGGTTGCTGCGATATAGATTCCGGTCACCAACGCCAGGAGGCCGAGCATGATCAGGAACCCGCCGATCCCTGAACTAACAGAACTGACCACCAGGAAAAGCATTGCAAGAATGCCCACGCAGATGGTTGAGGTGGGCAGCCGGAAGGAACCTGCTCCGGGCGGCATTTGGTTCGACAAAAGAAATCCCCATTTCAAGATCAGACCGCGAGTCAACGGCCGAAAGCAGGCGCTTGTGGCTGAACGCCCATCGGGATTCTAGTATCGAAATTACAAGATTGTGATTTGCTGTGAATTGTTACCGGTGCACGCGCTCCAAAACACTTAGCCGAGGTATCCAGCAGCACACATTCCGGCGGTACTGCCGGAATTCCTCGCCGAACCGCATCTCAAGATCGGACTCCTCCAGCGGCCGCACAGCGTAGTTCCACAACAGCGAGCCCAGCACTGCATACGCAATAACCAGCCACGATCCCAGAATGAGTCCCATAGCTGCACCTTGCACAATTCCGGCAACGGCCATCGGATTGCGAATCCAGCGGTACGGACCTGCGATTACCAGGCGATTGGGCATGGCTGACGGCAAGGGGGTTCCTTGTCCCACCCTCGACATCACCAACGCCGAAGAGATGCCGAGGGTGCTCGCAAGGACCAGCAAGCTGACGCCGGCGGGTCCCGCCAGCCCGGGAAAATGAAGTGCCACGGCCCACCGCTGCTCCAGGAGCATCAAGAAGTGGGGAACCGCCACGAGGAAGAAGCCCCAGAAGATGAGTAGCTGCACCATCGTTGCAGCGATGTGCGGGCGGGCAGTTACCCGTTGGGCGGCCGGACGGAACGCGAACGGCCCTCGCAGCATCCAGCGGGTAGGCACCCGCCCCAGGTGCATCAAGCTGAGCGCAACCAGTGAACCTCCGGCGGCGGCCGCCATGACAAGGGCGCCGGGTCCCGCTTCGGTGGTGACGCTCGCATACACGGCGAGTACGACGGCGACCAGCACCGTCCAGCCCGCGCTCACCACGGCAGCGACTTTCAGTCCGTAAGCCGCCAAGGCGGATCCAATGACGAAGAGTGGGATGTCGAAGATCGCAATCAGAACGGGGTCCAGGCTTCCAAGTGTGGCGTAGCGAACCGCAGGCAAGGTGAAAACGGCAATCCACCAAAGAAAGCCGGCTGCCGCCTGCAGGGCGAAATAGGCTCTACCCCGGTTCCGCGTCACACACCGACCCTACAGGTTCTCCTCCGCATAAATCCGCAGCGTATCCCGCACAAACGTGGCTCCTGTTTCTCCGCCGTAATTGGCAGCAAACCGTGGGTCGGCAACGTACATTTCCCCGAGCCCTGCCACGTATCCCTTCACGTCTCCGCCCGGGGCCGCAGCAGGTGTGCCAGGAATCCCGCGTAGCCAATCGACGTGGCGACGGGCAAGGTCCTGTGCTTCGGCGCTCTCAGGAGCGACACCGGATTGTGCGGCAGCGATCCAGTCGCTGCCCAGTTTCTGTGAGCGGTCCTTCCATTGCTGCTTTTCCTCGGCGCTCATCCCGCGCCACCAGGAATCGCCCGCGGCGTAGGCGTCCTTACCCCAGCGTTCCTCCACCTCGTCCTTGTATTGAGTGTGGTCAAAGCCGTCGAACATGTCCTTTGCCATGTAATTTCCATCCCCTTTCAATGTCTCTATGGTTTGCCGCACTGACGCGATCTGCCGTGCCAGGCGGGCCTGCTCGTGACCCAGCCACTCCAAGTGGCCGCTCAACGCCTTGACAGTGTCCGTTTCGCGTTGAAGTACGTCGGATATGGCAGGCAATCCAAGCCCAAGTTCCCGGAGGAGGAGAATCCGCTGTAGCTGCACCAAGGCCGGACCGTCGTAGTAGCGGTAGCCGTTATGGCCGGTCCGGCTTGGCTTGAGCAAACCGATGTCGTCGTAGTGACGCAGGGTGCGGCTGGTGGTCCCCGCCATCTTGGCGATTTCCTGGATCGACCAGTCCATGTGGGCCTCCGTCCTGTGCTTGTCCTTCGACATTAGAGGTTGACGTTACGTCAAGGTCAAGGGGTGGATTCGTGGCTATTCGGCAAGGATCAGGTACAGCGCGCGGCGGGTTTCGTCCATCTTTTCGATAGCAGCCCTGCGCTGTTCATCCGTTGCCCCGGCGCGGAACTGGTGGATGACTCCCATGAGCTTTCCGATGCTTTGGTGGAACGCCTGTCCGGTTGCGTCGGCTTCTGTGTTCCACGCGTTGGCCAGTTCCTCTTCGTGCTCGGCAATGTATGCGCGGCCGTCCTCGGTCAGGGTGAACTCGGTGCGCCGTCCTTCGCCCACGGCGACGATGAGTTCCTCGTCAACCAGTTGCTGCAGCGTGGGATACACGGAGCCGGGGCTCGGGCGCCATGCACCCGAAGTCTTCTCCGCGATGGTCTTGATCAGCCCGTAACCGTTGGATGGGGCTTCGGCGAGCAGGGAAAGAATTGCCGCCCGAACGTCGCCCCGGTTGCGGCGCGGACCACCGGGTCCGAATCCGCGGGGACCAAAGCCGGGTCCGAATCCAGGACCGAAACCCGGCCCCAATCCGCCGTGGCCGTGCGGACCCCGCAGTCCCTTGCCGCGGTGGAAATGGCCCCTGCGAGGCCCATGCTCCTGGAAGTTTTCGTCGTGATTATGGATGCCTTTCATAACAGCATCGTCCTTTCGATAGATATCACCGAAGGAGTATCGGCGATACTTAACGATATATCGGAAAATATCGGGACGTCAATGCCTCCAGGGAGATAGGTGATCGAGCGATCGGCCGGGAGGGGTCATCGGTGAGAGAGCGATCGGGCGGGAGGGGCCATTGGTGAGAGAGCGATCGGCCGGGAGGGGTCATCGGTGAGAGAGCGTTGGCTAAAGCACGACGGCGGGTGCGGACTTTTCGAGAAGTCCGCACCCGCCGTCGGGGTTCCCGGCGCCTTGGATCGCAGCGCCTACGAAAGGGGAGTGACGTACGCTCCCGAGATGCCGCCGTCGACGAGGAACGTGGAAGCGGTGATGAACGAAGCGTCGTCGCTGGCCAGGAAAGCGACCGCCGCGGCGAGTTCCTCCGGTTCGGCGAAGCGGCCCAGAGGCACGTGGACCAGCCGGCGCGCCGCCTTCTCGGGGTCCTTGGCGAAGAGTTCTTTCAGGAGCGGGGTGTTTACCGGCCCCGGGCAGAGGGCGTTGATGCGGATGCCCTGGCGGGCGAATTCGACGCCGAGTTCCCGGCTCATGGAGAGGACTCCGCCCTTGGATGCGCTATAGGAAATCTGGGACGTAGCCGCGCCCATGACCGCCACGAACGATGCTGTGTTGATGATGGACCCCTTGCCCTGCTCCTGCATGTACGGAATGGCGTACTTGCAGCAGTAGTAGACGGACGTGAGGTTGACTTCCTGCACGCGTCGCCAGGCGTCGATGCCGGTGTCCAGGATCGAGGCGTCGTCAGCGGGCGAGATGCCGGCGTTGTTGAAGGCGATGTCTACGCTGCCGTACGTTTCTTTGGTCTGCGCATAGAGGTTGCGGACTTCTTCTTCGCTGGTCACGTCCACCTTGACGAACAGGCCGGCTACTTCATTCGCGGCGGCGATCCCGGACGTAGGCTCAATGTCCGCAATGACTACGTTTGCCCCTTCGGCGGCCATCCGGCGGGCGGTGGCGAGACCGATGCCACTGGCACCGCCCGTGATGACTGCGCTGCGGCCGGCGAGACGGTTGGAAACTACTGATTGCATTGGTACTCCTCTGAAGTGGCGTAAAGATCAGTTGGATTGGGTGGAAATGAAGACGTTCTTGACTTCGCTGAAAGCATCCAGGGCGTCGGGGCCGAGCTCACGGCCCAAGCCGGATTGCTTGAAGCCGCCAAACGGCGTCGAGTAGCGGACGGACGAGTGGGAGTTCACCGAGAGGTTGCCCGATTCGACGCCGCGGGCCACGCGCAGTGCGCGGTCAACCTTGGAAGTCCAGATAGAACCGGATAATCCGTACTCGGTGTTGTTGGCAATCCGTATGGCGTCGGCTTCATCGTCGAACGGCACTACGGCAACCACGGGACCAAAGATTTCATCCGTGAATGACGGTGCTTTGAGATCGGGCGTCAGCACTGTGGGCGGGAACCAGAATCCCGGCCCTTCCGGCGCTTTCCCCTGAAAGGCGACCGGGGCGCCGTCGGGCACAAACGCGGAAACGGTATTGAGCTGCTGAGCCGAAATCAGCGGCCCCATGGAGGTGGCCGGATCGGCAGGGTCTCCCACACGCATGCCGAGGACCTCGGGTTCCAGCAGTTCAAGGAAACGCTCGTAGGCCCCGCGTTGAACGAGGATCCTGGAACGGGCGCAGCAGTCCTGGCCCGCATTGTCGAACGCTCCGGACGGGGCGGCAGCTGCCGCCAGCTCAAGGTCGGCGTCGTCGAAAATGATGTTGGCGCTCTTGCCGCCAAGCTCCAGCGTCACCCGCTTCACTTGTTCGGCGCATCCGGCCATGATCTGCTTCCCCACGCCCGTGGACCCCGTGAACACGACCTTCCGCACCGCCGGATGGGTCACGAACCGCTGGCCCACCACTGAGCCCTTGCCGGGAAGGACTTGGAAGACGCCCTCGGGAATGCCGGCTTCGAGCGCGAGCTCAGCGAGACGGATAGCTGTCAAGGGCGTGACTTCCGCCGGCTTGAGCACCACCGTGTTGCCCGCAGCCAGGGCTGGCGCGAACCCCCAGCCTGCAATGGGCATCGGGAAGTTCCACGGCACGATGATCCCAACGACTCCGAGGGGTTCGTGGAATGTCACGTTGACGCCGCCTGATACGGGAATCTGGCGCCCGAAATGCCGTTCCGGCGCGGCGGAGTAGTAGTTGAGGACATCGCGGACGTTGCCGGCTTCCCAGCGGGCGTTGCCAACGGTGTGCCCGGCGTTGCGAACCTCCAACTGCGCGAGGTTCTCAAGGTCACGGTCGACGGCGGCGGCGAACCTTCGCAGCAGCAGCGCACGGTCGGCCGGGGCAACGGTCCGCCACGACTCGTAGGCGGCAGCGGCCTTGGCAATGGCGGCGTCCGTTTCTGCCAGGCCGGCCAAGGGAACGGTCTGGATGACCTCTTCCGTGGCCGGGTTGATCACATCAAAGACTGTTGCTGTCATGCGGGGGACATCGCTTTCGTAGTGGCGGTCTGGTCGGAGCGGTAGCTGGCGGCGGCTTCCACGAAGCCCCGGAACAGCCTGAGGTCGTCCGGGTTCTGCTCCGGGTGGAACTGGACGCCGAGGACCCAGCCGCCGTGCGTGGTTTCGAGGGCCTGCACCAAACCGTCGGCGGAGCGGGCCGTCACGCGCAGCGATTCGGGCACGGCATCCATGGCTTGGTGGTGGTAGCAAGGCGACGAGGCGGAAGCACCCAGGAGGTCGTGGATGAGGCTGCCCGGGCTGGTGGTGAAAGAGGCTTCTCCATAAACCCCAGGTGCCGGCTGGCACGTGGCATCGGGGTTGATGTCGGGAATGTGCTGGATCAATGTCCCGCCCATGACCACGTTAAGCAGTTGGGCTCCGCGGCAGATCGCGAACAAAGGGAGCTCGCGCTCCAGCGCGGCCCGGATCAGTGCAGAATCGTGCCTGTCCCGCAGTGGTTGCGGTTTGGTGGTGGGGTGCGGCGCCGCCCCATAGAGGGCCGGGTCCACGTCGGGTCCTCCCACCACGATCAGGCCGTCCACCAGGTCCAGTACGGATTCGTCGGTTCCCACCGGCGGCAGCAGGAGCGGTGTCGCACCGGATGCGACCACAGCCTCCACGTACGTTCCCGGGAGGATTGCCGCCGTCGTATTCCACACTCCCCAGGAGGCCTCCTGAAGGTAACTGGTCAGCGCAATCCTGGGGCGGTAGGTGTCAGAGACGTTCGAAGCCACGGGTGCGCTCCCAGTCGGTGATAGCGGCGTCATAAGCGGTGAGCTCAACATTGGCGGCATGGACGTAGTGGTCCACCACGTCGTCGCCGAACGCTTTGCGGGCGATGCTGCTCTCGGCCAGCAGGTCGCGGGCGTCCCGCAGGGTAGTGGGAAGCCGGTCCGCGTCGGACTCGTACGCGTTGCCCTTGGTGATGGCAGGCAGCTGGAGGTCATTTTCGATGCCGTGGATGACGGCCGCGATCATGGCTGCAACAGCGAGGTACGGGTTGACGTCGCCGCCACCTACCCGGTTCTCGGTGCGGAGCCCGCGGCCATGCCCCACCACGCGCAGGGCACAACTGCGGTTATCCAAACCCCAGGCGATGGCCGTCGGAGCGAAGCTGCCCTCCACGAACCTCTTGTAGGAATTGATATTGGGCGCCAGGAAGTACGTGAGTTCGCGGAGCGCTGCCAGTTGACCCGCTACGAAACGTTCCATGAGCGGGCTGAAGCCGTGTTCGCCCTCGCCGGCCAGCACGGGGTTACCGTCCAGGTCGGTGAGGCTGAAGTGGATGTGGCAGGAGTTGCCTTCGCGCTCGTTGAACTTGGACATGAACGTGATGCTCTTGCCGTGTTGGTCGGCGATTTCCTTTGCACCGTTTTTGTAGAACGCGTGCTTGTCGCAGGCGGCCAAGGCTTCGTCGAAGCGGAACGTGATTTCCTGCTGTCCCAGGTTGCATTCGCCCTTGGATGACTCCACCACCAGCCCGGCCGATTCCATGTTGTTGCGGATGGATCGAATGACCGGCTCCAAGCGGGCGGTGGCCAAAAGCGAGTAGTCCACGTTGTACTGCGTGGCCGGGGTGAGCGCGGTGTAGTTCTTTTCCCAGGCCTGGCTGTAGGAATCGTCGAACATCAGGAACTCGAGCTCCGTTCCAGCGTGGGCGCGGTAGCCGAGCTTCTCCAGCCGTTCGATTTGGGCTTTCAGGATCTGCCTGGGCGAAGCGGCCACCGGAGTCCGGTCGGTCCACAGCACATCGCACTGCACCATGGCCGTGCCTTCGAGCCACGGCACGCGGCGAAGAGTCGCTACGTCCGGGAGCATCACCATGTCCCCGTAGCCGGTCTCCCAGGACGACATCGCGTAGCCGTCCACGGTCTTCATTTCGACGTCGACGGCAAGCAGGTAATTGCAGCCTTCTGCGCCGTGGTCCAGGACGTCCTCCAGGAAGGACCGCGCACCGCAGCGCTTGCCTTGCAGCCGTCCGAGGGCGTCCGTGATGGCCACGATGACGGTGTCTATCTCCCCGCTGGCCACGAGTTCGCGAAGTTGCTCAACGGTGAGCTGCTGCTTCGGGCTGGAGGTTTGGGTTTGACTGTTCATGGTGTCTCCGCAGGGTGGTTCTGTCAGTTCCGGGTTTGCTTACTTCAGTTCGGCCTCGGCCATGGCCAGCTGGGCGAACTCTTCTTCGGGCGCCCCCGCCACAATCCGGTGCCGGCTGTACAGCCAGTAGTAAAGAAGGGCGGCGGCGAAGATTGCTGCCGTGATGGATGCGGCAAAGACGTCGACGACGAACGTCGCCACGACTGCCACGGCGGACAGCACCAGGGCGATCGACGTAGTGACGATCCCTCCGGGGGTCCGGTAGCCGCGTTCCAGGTTGGGTTCCTTCTTGCGAAGGACGATGTGGGAAAGGTTCAGCAGGACGTACGAAACGGTGGCCCCGAAGACAGCGATGTTGATCAGCAAGGCGCCGTCCTGGGTGATGGCCGCAAGCAGGAATCCAATGGTGCCCGGCACAATGAGTGCCCAGTAGGGGGTGCGCCGTGCCCCGGTCAGCGAGAGCCATCGCGGCAGGTAGCCGGCCCGTGAGAGGGCGAAGAGTTGCCGGGAGTACGCGTAGATGATGGAGAAGAAACTGGCGATCAGCCCGGCAAGGCCCGCGTAGTTGATGAAGTCGGCAAGGAAGGTGTTGCCGCCATAGGCAATGCGCAAGGCCTCGGGAAGCGGGTTGTCCGATTCACTCATGGCCTGGGACCCGGCCGCTCCGGGAACCAGGACCAGCATGAGCGCTCCGAAGACCACCAGGATGATGACAGCCACGATGATGCCCCTGGGCATGTCCCTCTTGGGATTCGACGTTTCCTCGGCCGCCAGGGGAACACCCTCGACGGCCAGGAAGAACCAGATGCCATAGACCAGTGCGGCCAGGACGCCACTGATTCCCATGGGAAGGAAGGCGCTGGAACCGGCCGAGCCGTCCGGGACAATGTCGAAGAGGCGTGCACCGTCGAACTTCGGAAGCAGTCCGCCCACCGCGGCGATCAAAGCGACGGTTGCCACGGCCGTGATGGCGAACATGATTTTCAAGGCCTCGCCCACTCCACGAAGATGGATGCCGATGAAGATCACGTAGGTCACAAGGTACACCGGCCAGGAGTTGGTGAGTCCGAAGAGCCCGAGCGCTTCGACGTAGCCGCCAATGAAGGTGGCGATCGCGGCCGGCGCCACCGCGTATTCAATAAGGACCGCCATCCCGGTGGCGAATCCACCAAGGGGCCCCAGGGCCCGTCGGGCGAACGCATAGCCCGCACCCGCCGTCGGGAGCGTTGACGAAAGCTCCGCCAACCCGAAAACCATGCATGTGTACATGACGGCCATCAGGACGAAGGCGATCAAGAGGCCGCCCCACCCGCCCTGTGCCAAACCCAGGTTCCACCCGGCGAAGTCGCCGGAAATGACATAGGCCACCCCCAAACCGGCCAGAAGCACCCATCCGGCTGCGCCCCGTTTGAGACGCCGGTGCTTCAGATACTCATCCTCGCCGCCGAGTGGCTGGCGCGCTGTTTCCATGCGTTTTCCTAACGTCCAAGGAATGCTTGTGGGAAGATGTAGCGAAGGATCGATCGAATCCTAAAGGACTGTTTTTAGTCCAAAGTGTGCTTCAAAGTCTGGAACGTGAATCCTTCCGCGTCAAGGGTTTTTCGAAAAAACAGATGACATGGATCACAGAAGGGTGCGTGTCCAATGGTTACTTTGGTGACCTTTGCTTGATCGCATGGGTAGCATGGAGACAGCGGCGGCCCAGCAGTGGCGCAGCCCGCATTCCGTGGAAGGAGACGCCGTGCCGGACTCACCGTTTGGCCCGTCCTTCTCGATGCTGCGCCCGGTGCGGGGCGGCAACGCATTCGAGGAGACCATCGAACACATCCTGCAGACCATCAAGCTGGGTATCTTCGCGCCCGCCGAAAAGCTTCCTCCCGAGCGGGAGCTGGCCGAGCAGCTCGGCGTTTCGCGGGCCACCCTGCGTGATGCGCTGGGGGAGTTGCAGAGTGCCGGGTACCTGGAGGTGCAGCGGGGTCGCTACGGGGGGACCTATGTGTCCACGAACGCCGTCCAGCGCACGCCCGACCATGGACCGCTCGATCCTGCCGAAGTGGAGGACGTCCTCCTCTTCCGTTCCATCATCGAGCCTGCTGCGGCTGCCTTGGCCGCCAAGGCGGACCTGTCCGCGGCGGCGCGGCGGCACCTGCAGGTCTGCCTCCAGGAAGTCAGCGCTTCCCCGGCCGTGGGCTACCGGCCCCGCGATGCCCGGTTCCACATCGCCATCGCCGAATTGTCCGGGTCGGCCAGCCTCGTAAGCGCCGTTGCGGAAACGCGGGCCAGGCTCAACGAACTTCTTGACCGCATACCGCTGCTCGGCACCAACCTGGAACACGCCAACGAACAGCACGCCGAGATCGCCGAAGCGATCCTCCGCGGGGACGCGCCGGCCGCGGAACGCGCCACGGTGGAGCACCTGGAAGGGACAGCGTCGCTGCTGCGCGGCTTCCTGGCTTAAACACGACGGCGGGTGCGGACTTCACGTAAAGTCCGCACCCGCCGTCGGGGTTCCTAGCCTGTAACTGGAGGCTTATTTCCACCAGGTATCGAAGATTGTCACCGGCACGGTGCGCTTGTGGCGGGTGCGGAGGTACTTCTGTTCAATGAGCTCCGCAGCGCCTTCGGGGACCTCGCGGCCTTCGAGGTAGTCGTCGATTTGGTCGTACGTGAGGCCGAGTTCGTCCTCATCGGTGCGGCCGGGCTTGTCGTCAAGGAGGTCGGCCGTGGGTACCTTCTGCCAAAGGCGGGCCGAGGCGCCCAACTCGGCCAGGAGTTCGCGGTTCTGGCGCTTATTCAAGCCGAACAGCGGCAGGATGTCCGCGCCGCCGTCGCCATACTTAGTGAAGAAGCCCGTCACTGACTCGGCGCCGTGGTCGGTACCAATCACCAGGTAATTGTGTTCGCCGGCCAGTGCGTACTGCGCGATCATGCGAGCCCGTGCCTTGGTGTTGCCCTTGTGGAAATCGGAGATCTCAGCACTGGTGGTTTTCTCGAACTCTTCCTCGAAACCGTCAACCGCGCGCGAGATGTTGAAGGTCCACTCGGTCTTGGCCTTGATGAAGTCCAACGCCGCCTGCGCGTCGTCTTCGTCGTGCTGGATGCCGTAGGGGAGTCGGACGGCTACGAAGTTCGCCTCAACGCCTTCGGACTCGAGCTCTTCGACGGCCAACTGGGCCAATTTGCCCGCGAGGGTGGAGTCGAGCCCGCCGGAAATGCCCAGGACGAAGCCCTTGGTGCCGGTGGCTTTCACGTAGTCCTTCAGGAAAGCGACCCGTTTGCGGATCTCCTCCGTCGGGTTGATCCGGGGCTGGACGCCCATTTCCTCGATGATCTTGGCCTGGAGTTCGCGCATGGGAACCACACTAGTCAGCATCGTGATCAACGCTCAACCATATTGCTGCCGCGCCCCCAAGTAAGTCGCAGTAGAGCGCGTTATGAGCCCTCAAAACGCGCTGTATTGCGACTTACTTGGGGGGCCGGGCCCGTGGAGCCGCGGACGGTGAGGTGGGTGGGCATGACGGCGAGGCGGCGGCTGGATCCCGCCTGCAAAGGATCCAGTTGGGCCAGCAGCATGGAGACGGCCACCCGCCCGGCCTGCTCGATGGGCGAGGCGATGGTGGTCAGGGGCGGGTTGCAGAAGTCAGCTCCGAAGATGTCGTCGCACCCAACGATGCTCATGTCCTCGGGAACCCGGATGCCGCGTTCCCGAAGCCGCTGCAGCATACCGATAGCGAGGAGATCGTTGAAGACAATGCAGGCCGTGGCGCCAGTGCGTGCAGCGGCGTCCGCAGCTGCCGCTCCCGATGTAGTCTTCGGAGCAAATGGGCCCACGCGAAGGGTGGTGAGTCCGCGCTCGCGGCTCTCGTCTTCAAATGTCTTCAAGCGCTTGGCGTTGGACCACGAGGACGCCGGGCCGCCCACGTAGCAGATCTTCGTATGGCCGAGGGATGACAGATGTTCCAGCGCCTGAACGATGGCACCAGGTGTATCGATCATGACCGTCGGGGCATTCGAGGAGGACCGGTTGATCGTGACGATTGCTTGGGAGGAGGCGGCCTCCGCCAGCTGCGCGTCCGTGAGCCGGGATGCGGCGAGGATGAAGCCATCGGCGGTCCGCTGCATTTTGCGCAGGGTGTCGGCTTCCATCTCGGCGGACTCTTCGGTGTCGACGAGGAGCTGCGTATAACCGGCGGCTTTGAGCTGGTTCTGCGTTCCCCGGATGATGTCGAAGTAGAAAGGGTTGGTCACGTCGGGCACCAGGAGTGCAATGGCGTTGGTGCGTCCTGAACTGAGTCCACGAGCCTGTGAGCTGGGAACATAGTTCAATTCCGCGGCAGCCTGTTCGATGCGCTCCCGCGTCACGCGGTTCACCCTGCCGGGGTTGGAAAGCGCCCTGGACACGGTGGACGTGGCCACTCCCGCTTTTTCCGCCACATCACGGATTGTGGGAGGTGCGCCGATCGGCCGGGTTGCCGAGTCTGCCATGGTGAGGTCCCTTCTGGCGGGTCTTTGCAGCCGCCCAAGCGAATGGCGAGAACCACGTTGTGAAGCCATTGCAGCATTTTTGGCAACTTTTGGCAAACGCTTGCCGCCCGGTTTGCCATCCTCCTAGACTCGATGCCGAAGCCCCTGTGACGTACACCACCACCTGCGGGCTGGGTATCCAAGGAGGAAACAATGAGGTTTGCACCATCAGCGAAGTTGGCGGCAATTGTCGCGGCGGCCGCACTGACTTTGACGGCCTGCGGGGGGAGTGGCAGCGGTTCGGAAAGTTCCGGTGGCGCGGTGGACGGCGCCGGCAAGAAGCTCAGTGTCCTGACCGGCGTCAACAACCAGTATCCGGAGCAACAGAAGGAATGGTTCAAAGACATCGCCGCGAAATTCAAGGCGGAGACAGGCGCCGATGTGGAATTTGAAACCTTCGCATCCGCCAACGACGAGCTGACGAGGATCCAGACCTCCGTAGTCTCGGGCCAAGGTCCCGACGTGTACAGCTTGGGCACCACCTTCACTCCCACGGCCTACGCAACAAAAGCCTTCGTCACTCTCTCGGATGAAGATTGGAACAAAGTTGGTGGGAAGGACCGATTCAACCCTGCAGCCCTGGGCATCTCCGGCCCGGACGCCGACCATATGGCAGGCATTCCCTTCGTCAGCCGTCCGTTCGTCATGGCATATAACAAGGACCTCTTGGCGGCCGCCGGGATCGAGAAGCCCGCCACGACATGGGACGAGCTCGCGGAGCAGGCCAAGAAAATGACCAACGCAGGCACCGGCACCTACGGACTCGCTACCGGATACAAGGACAACTTTGATCCGTGGAAATTCATTTGGGCCATGTCCGTCCAAGCCGGCAACCCGTTGGTGGACGGCAACAACCTCAAGATGGACGATCCCACGGTCAAGAAGGCCTACGAAACCTACTTTGGCTGGCTGACCAAGGACAAAGTGGTGGATCCCGCCGCGATCGGCTGGAGCAACAGCAACGCAGTCGCAGCGTTCGCATCCGGCAAGGCCGGCTACCTGCTGATGACAACATCCAGTTCGGTGCCCACGTTGGACAAGTCCGCAATCGCCGGCAAGTATGCCTACGCCACCATGCCCACCACTGCGCCGGGCGAATCCGCGCCGAAGGGCGACGGCGACAAGGCCGCCAGCATCTTGTCCGGCGACAACGTCGTGGTCGCCGACTACTCGCAGCAAAAGGACCTGGCTTTCGCCTACATCAAGCTCATCACGTCCAAGGAAGAGCAGCTGAATTACCAGAAGATCTTTGGGGAACTGCCCGCGAACGCTGAGGCCCTGGCCTCGCTGACCGACCCGAAGCTCCAGCCGATCGCAGACGCGGCGGGCAAATCCAGGGCCACTCCTTTCACCGGTGCATGGGGCGACATCCAGCTGGGACTCCTGAACGTAACTGTCCAGTCCATCCCGGACCTGGCCAACGGTTCCGTGGATGACGCGGCCCTTCAGAGCAGGCTTAAGGAAGCGCAATCCAAAGGCCAGGCCTCCCTCGACCGTGCAGCGAAGTCCTAGGCAGGAAATCCAATGTCCACTGATTCCTTCAGGGAGATACGGGCCGTGCCGCACGAGGCTTCCGACAAGCGGCTGACGCGTTCGGGTGCCGTGGCAAACACGCACGACGGCGGGACGTCACCCGCTGCGGGCACTGTCGCCGGCGGCGCCAACGAGCCCGGGAAGCCGATGAAGAAGCCCGTCCGCCGGAAGGGCATCAGCGAGCAAAACCGCCCGCTGTGGATGCTGATTCCAGGCGGCTTGTTGATGCTGGTCATCATCGTGGTGCCGCTGCTGCTGGGCATCTACATGTCGGCGCTCAACCTGGACCAGTACACCTTGCGCAGATGGATCAGCGCACCGTTCATTGGCGTGGAGAACTTCGTCGAAGCGTTGACCGACTCGCCGTTGCTTCACTCGGTGTGGCTTAGCGTCAGCTACTCCCTGATCGCCATGGTGGTCACGTTGCCCCTGGGCATTGCCGCAGCGGTAGCCACCCAGAATGCCTTCAAAGGCCGGGCGGTGATCCGTTCGATCTTCCTGATCCCGTACGTGCTTCCGTCCTTTGTGGTGGCCACCGTGTGGCGGACCATGTTCCAGCCGGACGGTGTGGTGGATTCGGCCCTCGGCACGTTCGGCATGGATTCAGGCCTGTGGCTGAATGGTCCGCAGACGTACTGGACTCTGATCCTCGTCCAGATCTGGGCATCCTGGCCGTTCATCTATCTGCTGGCCCTTTCCGGCCTCCAATCAGTGGACCACGAGGTGCACGAAGCCTCAGCGCTGGACGGCGCCCTGTGGTGGAACAAACTGCGCTACGTCATCTTCCCGTACCTCAAGGGACCGCTGTCGCTGGCTTTCCTGATCGGCATGCTGCACCACATCAACAACTTCACCCTCCCGTTCGTGCTGTTCGGCGTACCGGCACCCTCCGACGTCGAAGTCCTGCCGATCCTCACCTACGTGACCAGCTTCCAAAGCTTCCGGTTCGGCTTGAGCGCCGCCATGGCCTTTGTGTCCTTGGTGCTGATCGCCATTCCGCTGTTCATCTACCTGCGCGCCGTCAAGCTGGACGACGCCGAAACGCCTGGGGGCAAAAAGTGAGCGCACCAACCACCTCCATCCGCGGCACAGCACCAACGGAGACGGCCGCCACCGGATTCCGGCCGGGTTCCAAGCGGCAACATGAAGTCACCCGCCTGCTTCCGGGTCCCTTGCTGGTTATCATCCTCACGTTCCTGTGTGCGGTGGTGCTGATTCCGATCGCGTACATCTTCCTGGCTTCGGTGAACTCGGACATTGGGGTAGCCAACGGCGAGTTCTGGCCGTCCACGTTCTCCATGGAGAACTACGCCAAGATCTGGACCAGCGTCGGCCTGGCCAAGGGCCTCGCCAACAGCGTCCTCGTGGCCGGAGCCACGGCCGTGGTGTCTGCGGCGATGTCTGTATCCCTCGCCTATGTGCTGGTCAGGTACCAGTTCCTCGGCAGGTTGACCATCCTGCGAAGCCTCCTCGCCCTGCAGTCGGTGCCCGGAACGCTCATGGTCCTGCCGGTGTTCGTCCTTTTCTCCTCGGCGGCGAGCTACTTGGGTGTCCAGGTGATCGGGACGCAGTGGGGCCTCTTCATCACGTACCTCACCTTCGCCATGCCGTTCTCAACCTGGGTCATGGTCACCTACCTGCGGGGTTTGCCCCGTGAGCTTGAGGAGGCTGCGAGGATCGACGGCGCCAGCAACTTTGGCGTCTTGACCCGGATCATCCTTCCGCTGAGCTGGCCGGGCATTGTGGTCTCCGGGATTTTCGCCTTCCTCCTTGGCTGGAACGATGTCCTGTTCGCCTCCGTCATGACCCGGCCTGACAGCCAGACTGCTGCGGTTGCCTTGCAGATCTTCGGCGCATCGCAGGAAGGCGGAGCCATTCCGCTTTATGGCCAGATGATGGCCGCATCGCTGGTCTGCGCGGCACCAGTGGTCATCTTGTACCTGATTTTCCAGCGTTACCTAGTGGGCGGTTTGACCGCCGGAGGAGTCAAATAGCAATGACCGGTTCAGCAAAAGTTGAATGGAAGCTTTCAGGCTTCGGGGACGAAATCGACGACGACCCCGTGCAGCAGATCGCCGTTCTCCAGGCCTTGGGCGCGAACCACATCGAAGTCCGCAGCGCATGGGGCACCAACATCGTGGACCTCGACGCCGGCCAACTCGTCGAGCTCAAGAATCTCCTCGACACAGCGAACATGGGTGTGTCAGCAATTGCCTCGCCCATCGGCAAGGTGGACGTCTCACTGCCCGTAGAACATGAAGTGGAGCGCCTGCGCCGGGCAGCCAACTCGGCCCACGTCCTGGGCGCGCGCTACATCAGGATCTTCTCCTTCTACTACGGAGAAGGGATTGCCGTGGACAGCATCCGGGACGACGTCGTTGAACGCATGCGGGCGCTGGCCGCAGTGGCTGAAGAGAACAACGTGGTGCTGCTGCACGAGAACGAGAAAGACATCTTCGGAGACACCCCCGACCGCGTCCTGGACATCATCGAATCGGTGGCGTCTCCGGCGCTGAAGGTCGCTTGGGATCCGGCCAACTTCGTGCAGGTGGGCGTCAAACCGTTCGACGAAGGCTACGCCAAGCTCCGTCCCCACCTCGAATACCTGCAGGTCAAGGACGCGCGGTTCGCCGACGGCGTCGTAGTTCCTGCGGGTGAGGGCGACGGTGACTTGCTGCGGACCGTTGAGGCACTCAAAGCCGATGGCTTTGTGGGCTTTGCCAGCCTTGAGCCGCACCTGACCGGAGCCCATGGATTGGGCGGGTTCTCCGGACCCACTGCGTTCGGCATTGCCGCCCGGGCCTTCGCCAAAGTCCTCAATGAAGCTGGAGTGGAAACCGCATGAGCAACGCACAGCAGGAAACCGTCATCAAGGTAGCCATCGCCGGATGCGGCGTGATCGGACGCACGCACGCCACCGCCGTCGGGGAATTGCCCGAACTGCACGTAACAGCGCTGGTGGATGAAATCCCGGAAGCCGCGGAGTCGCTCGCCCGGTACATCGAGGACAGCGGGTCCGCGCGCCCGGCCACCTTCCGAAGCCTGAAGGAAGCCTTCAGAAGCGCCGACGTCGACTTGGTCATCATCGCCACGCCCAGCGGCTTGCACATCCAGCAGGCCTTGGAAGTGCTGGACGCGGGCAAGCACGTGGTCATCGAGAAGCCGCTGGACGTGAATCTGGATCGGGCAGACCAGATAATCGCAGCAGCCAAAAAGGCCGAAGCCAAGGGCCTCGTTGCGAGCGTCATCAGCCAGCACCGCTTCGATCCCGCGTCAGTTGCAGTCGATAAAGCACGTAAGGCTGGTCGCTTCGGCAGGCTGACGTCCGCCATCGCCTCCGTGAGCTGGTACCGAAGCCAGGGCTACTACGATTCCGGTGCCTGGCGCGGAACCTGGGCCATGGACGGCGGGGGAGCCGTGATGAACCAAGGCGTCCACACCGTGGATCTGCTCCTGTGGTTCCTTGGCCGCCCCGTCGAAATCAGCGCCAAGACCGCGCTCCTGGCGCACACGGACGTTGAGGTCGAGGACACGGCAGTTGCCACCCTGACTTTCGAGTCGGGAGCACTCGCCGTCCTCCACGCGACAACGGCCGCCTACCCCGGCCTGACCGTCCGGCTGCAGGTCATGGGCAGCAAGGGATCCGCGGTGATCGACAACGACAACCTGGAGTACTTCCACGCGGCCGACGCTGCGGATCCAGCCGACAGCGGCCCCATGGGCATTCGTGGTGAAGGCAACCAGGCATCGGCAGAGCTCGCCAAGTTCCCCGGCGAGCCTGCGGACACCAACCTGGATCCCACCGTCTACCCGGCCGGTCACATCCGCCAGTACCGCGATGTGGTGGACGCTATCCACAACGGACGCCCCGCCGGCGTCACCATCCAGGATGCTGTCACGGCACTGGCCACCGTCCGGGCCCTGTATGTTTCCGCGACGCTGGGCAAACCGGTCCGGATCGCCGACGTTCTGGCAGGCACCTACAACGACGTTGAGGTTCGAACCGGCAAGGGACACCTCGAGGAGGTCACGGCGTGAAATTCTCAGTATTCACGGCATCGACCCCGGAGTGGACTCCGCAGGAAGCCGCCACTGAGCTCGCGGCCCAAGGCTGGCATGGCATTGAATGGCGCGTCACCGACCAAGCCGAGGCTGCCAGTCCCGGATTCTGGTCAGGAAACAAGGCCACGTGGCCCATGACCGGCTTGGAAGGTTCGCTCCCGGAGATCGCGCGGCTCACCTCCGGGGCGGGGCTTGAGTACTCCGGCTTGGGCGGTTACGCGCGCTGCGACAACCACGACGACGTCGAGCGGCTCCTCGCGGCGACGTCGGCCCTGGGTGCCCGCCAAGTCAGGGTCAATGTCCTTCCGCTCGGCAATTCGACCATGGGCGGCCAGGAACCGAGCGGGCTGCCCTACCCTGAGTTGTTCGCCGCCACCCGCGAGCACTACGAGTGGGTGGCTGAACGGGCAGCGCACCACGGAGTCAAAGCCTTGGTGGAGCTCCATCACGGCACAGTGACGGCTTCTGCTTCTTCGGCCCTCAGGCTCCTTGAGGGCCTGGATCCCCGCCATGTGGGCGTCATCCACGATCTCGGCAATCTGCTGATCGAAGGCTGGGAGTCACCGCTTCCCGCGCTGCAATTGCTGGGCCCCTATCTTGCCCACGTCCACGTGAAGAATGCCCGCTGGGTTCCCACCAAAAACCACGATCCCGCCGGCGGTGCGATCTGGGCCAGCGAATGGGCACCCCTCGCAGAAGGCATCGGAAACGTCGTGACCTACTTCAAAGCCCTCGCCGAGGCAGGCTACGACGAGTGGGTGACCGTAGAGGACTTCTCCACCGACGTTCCCCTCGCCGAGCGTACGGCCGGGAACCTCGATTTCCTGCGCCGTGCAGCGTCCCTGGCTGGCCTGACCGTTGCCGGCAGCGCCGACTCCCTCCCGAAAGGCTGAGCCATGTCCCTCGCAACCCACCCGGACAGGCTTCTGCCTGCCGATCCCGGTACGCGCAGCATCGCCCGCGAGCTGCTGCAGCGCGTCCAGGACCTGCCGATCATTTCCCCGCACGGCCACGTGGACGCCGCTGTCATTGAGCAAAACACGCCCTTCCCGGACCCCGCGGCCCTGCTGGTCACGCCAGACCACTACGTCACGCGGCTGATCCATGCGTCAGGGGTCGAGATGGACCAGCTCCAGCCGGGAAATGCCGCTCCCCGGGATATTTGGCGGACGTTTTGCGCAGCGTGGCCGCTCTTCGACGGCACGGCCTCCGGGTATTGGCTGCGAACCCAGTTCGAGACGGTCTTCGGCGTGCACGGGGAGCTGAGCGCAGAGACAGCCGATGACAGCTTCGACGCGATCTCGGCCAAGCTCGCCGAGCCGGGGTTCCGCCCGCGCGAGCTCTTCAAGGACTTCAACATCGAAGTCCTCGCCACCACCGATGATCCCCTGGATGACTTGGTGAGCCACAAGGCGCTCGCTGACGACCCGTCGTTCCACGGCAGGGTCCTGCCCACGTTCCGCCCGGACGCGTACCTGAACATCGCGCACCCGTCGTGGGCGGCAAACGTTGAGCGGCTCATCGAAACCGCGTCCGACGGCGGCACGGGCTACCGCGGCTACCTCACCGCCCTGGAAAACCGGCGGCGCTACTTCGTGGAGCATGGAGCGGTGTCCGCGGACCATGGCGTCAGCACGCCGGCAACTCTCAAACTGGATCCCTCCGAAGCGGAAGCCCTCTTTGAACGGGCCCTTTCAGGCCAGGCAACCGCCCGGGACAGGGACGCGTTCGAGGCCCACATGATGTACCAGATGGCGCGGATGTCCGTGGAGGACGGCCTCGTCATGACCCTGCATCCGGGCTCGTTCCGCAACCATCACGGACCCACGTTCCAGGCGTTCGGCGCGGACACCGGGCACGACATCCCCTTCGCCATCAATTACACCGAAGGCATCCGGCCCTTGCTGCAGGATTTCGGAACAGCCAAGGATTTTCACCTGGTGCTCTTCACCCTGGACGAGACGGTCTTCTCGCGGGAACTTGCCCCGTTGGCCGGTTTCTACCCTTCCGTGTACCTCGGTGCTCCGTGGTGGTTCCTGGATGCCCCGGACGCCATGCTGCGCTTCCGCTCGGCCGTCACGGAGACGGCGGGCTTCTCAAGGTCGTCCGGCTTCATCGACGACACCCGGGCCTTCTGCTCCATCCCCGCACGGCATGACGCCTCGCGCAGGATCGAAGCCTCCTTCCTCGCGCGGCTTGTTGCCGAGCACCGCATCAGCGAGGACCGCGCGCACGAGCTGATTGTCGACGTCGTGGATTCATCCCCACGAAGGGTCTTCAAACTGTGACCACCACCCAAACCCCGCCGCGGCTGCGACGCAAGGACGCCCAGGCCAAGCCGCCCATCCGGATCGTCCACCTTGGCCTCGGCGCGTTCCACCGCTCGCACCAGGCGTGGTACACCCAGCACGCCGGCGACGCGGGGGAGTGGGGCATCGCCTCGTTCACTGGCCGTCGCCCCGATGCCGCCGTCACCCTGGCGGAACAGGACGGCTTATTCACAGTGGTGGAACGGTCCGGTGCAGGGGACTCTTTCGAAGTGATTGGCAGCATCGTCGAGGCCGTTGACGGAGCCGATGTTGCTCGTCTCATTGAGCTCGTAGCCGCTCCCTCCACTGCCGTCATCACCCTCACCATCACGGAAGCCGCCTACACGGCAATGGACGGCGACACCCCCTTGTCCCGTTTAGTAGCAGCGCTCGCCGCCCGCAAAGACGCCGACGCCGGTCCGCTCGCCGTCGTGAGTTGCGACAACTTGTCAGCGAACGGCGAGGTGGCCCGCCAAGCTGTAGCGGCGTTGGCCGAAGCGCGGGACCCGGCCTTGGCCGGATGGATCGGGGCGAACGTCAGTTTCGTCAGTACCTCGGTTGACCGCATCACTCCAAGGACCACGACGGCGGACTTGGACGTGGTTGCCGACGCTTGCGGTTACCGCGACGCCGCTGCCGTCGTCACCGAGCCCTTCCACAACTGGATCCTGAGCGGCGACTTTCCGGCCGGGCGTCCGCGCTGGGAGGATGCCGGGGCGGTGTTCGTGGAGGACATTGAACCTTACGAGAACCGCAAACTGTGGCTCCTGAACGGGGCACACTCGATCCTGGCGTATGCCGGGCAGCTCCGGGGGTTCACGACCGTAGCTGAGGCGCTGTCCGACGCCGTGTGCAGGGACGCCGTGGAGGCATTCTGGGACGAAGCTGCCCGGCATCTTCACGGAGAGGACCTGGGCATACCTCAGTACCGGGCGGCATTGTTGGAGCGCTTCGGCAATTCCCGGATCGCCCACCACCTGGCCCAGATTGCCATGGACGGAACCACCAAGCTGCGCCTGCGGGCCCTGCCCGTGCTTGCCGCGGAGCGGGCGTCAGGTCGCTCCGGAGAGGGTGCCGCCCGGATGATCGGCGCCTGGATTGAGTACGTGTCGTCCAGCACTGAGTTCCAGGATCCGCGCGCCGCTGACATCCTCCACGCAAAAACGCTCGACGCCGACCACCGCACCGCTGCCCTGTTGGCGCTGATAGCGCCCGAGCTGGCTGACGACCTGGACGTTGCCTCGCAGATTCGCGGGCTTCAGGAAGCTTTGGCCGCCTCCATTTCCCACGCTTAGACCTATCGGAAGGACCCAAGACCATGAAAATCATTGCTGCTGAGGTCTTTGTGACCAGCCCGTCCCGCAACTTTGTCACGTTGCGGGTAACTACCGAGGACGGGGTGACGGGTATCGGTGACGCGACGCTGAACGGTCGGGAGCTCGCGGTTGCTGCGTACTTGAAGGAGCACGTCGCGCAGCTGTTGATCGGGAAGGACCCGCACCGGATTGAGGATACGTGGCAGTTCCTGTACCGGTCCTCGTATTGGCGTCGGGGCCCTGTGACGATGGCGGCGATTGCCGCCGTCGACATGGCGTTGTGGGATATCAAGGGCAAGATGGCCGGCATGCCGGTGTACCAGCTCCTGGGTGGTGCGTCCCGTAACGGGCTGCGGGCTTATGGGCACGCGTCGGGTTCGGACATTCCGTCGTTGTTCGATTCCGTGCGTGAGCACCTGGAGCTGGGTTACAAGTCCATCCGGATCCAGACCGCCATCCCGGGTATCAAGGCCGTGTACGGTGTTGCCGCGCAGGCCCAGGCCTCGGGTGAGCGGTATGACTACGAACCGGCCGGCCGTGGCGCGTTCCCGTTGGAGGAGGACTGGGACACCCGCGCGTACCTGCGGCACCTGCCCACGGTGTTTGAGGCAGTGCGGAACGAGTTCGGCCCGGAGATCCCGTTGCTGCACGACGGCCATCACCGCATGACCCCCATCCAGGCCGCCAAGCTCGGCAAGGCCCTGGAACCCTATGACCTGTTCTGGCTCGAGGACTGCACCCCGGCCGAGAACCAGGAAGGCCTGCGCCTGGTCCGCCAGCACACCACAACCCCGCTGGCCATCGGTGAAATCTTCAACACCGTGTACGACTACCAGACCCTGATCAAGGAACAGCTGATCGATTACGTCCGTGCCGCGTCCACCCACTTTGGCGGGATCAGCCCGTTGAAGAAGGTCATGGACTTCGCCGCGCAGTACCAGATCAAGTCCGGCTTCCACGGCCCCACGGACATTTCCCCGGTGGGCTTCGCTGCGCAGCTGCACGTGGGCCTGGCCATCCACAACTACGGCATCCAGGAATACATGCAGCACTCGGACAAGACCAACGAGGTCTTCCAGCAGTCCATGACCTTCACCGACGGCTACCTGCACCCGGGTGACAACCCCGGCATCGGCGTCGAGTTCAACGAAGAAGCCGCAGCAGCCTACCCGTACCAGCAGGCCTACCTGCCCTACAACCGCCTCGTGGACGGCACCGTTCACGACTGGTAGGGCAGTGCACAACTGATGAACCAGCCACGGCCCGATTCCCCCGGCAGGGGGTGTCGGGCCTTCCCGTCTGCGCACAAAAGTGATCAAAACGGCACATTGTGAGCCTTGGCAACGTTTCAAGTCAAGAATTCCGGCCATCCCTACTCCCAAGTAAGGCAATGGCTAAATTGTGATCCATTCCACTTGACCTTGCGTATTGTTAGCGTTCACAATGGCTGTCGTATCACCTTTGAAGTGGCATGTGCCGCCCCCAGCACACAGGCCCACCCAGCTTCACCCGTGCCGGCGCGCAGATGCCCCGGCTGCATCAGAGTTCGCGGCAAAGCTGCCGCGGAAGGAGAGCATCGTGAGATTAAAGAAACTCCTGGGCACCGTAGCGGTTGTCCTGACCCTGGCCGTGGGAGCCACGGGCTGCGGTAGCCGTGGAGGCGCTGCCGAATCGGGCAGCACTGCGAACCCCAGCGACTCGCTGGTTGGCATCTCCATGCCGACGCAGACCTCGGAACGCTGGATTGCCGACGGCGCCAACGTCGAGAAGTCCCTCAAGGACCTCGGTTACAAAACCGACCTCCAGTTCGCGAACGACGACATTCCGACGCAGGTTTCCCAAATTGAGAACATGCTGACGAAGGGTGCCAAGGCACTCATCATCGCAGCCATCGATGGCACTACGCTCACTGACGTCCTCGCCAAGGCCAAGGAACAAAACGTCAAGGTCATCGCGTACGACCGCCTGATCAACGGCACGCCCAATGTTGACTACTACACGACGTTCGACAACTACACGGTTGGCGTCCAGCAGGCTACGTCGCTGCTGACTGGTCTTGGCCTGGTCGACGCCAGCGGCAACAAGGTTGAAGGCAAGGGCCCGTTCAATGTTGAGCTGTTCGCCGGTAGCCCGGATGACAACAACGCAAACTTCTTCTGGACCGGCGCCATGGACACCCTCAAGCCGTACATGGATGCCGGCACGTTGAAGGTACCCAGCGGCCAGACCAACTTTGAGCAGGCGGCCATCCTGCGCTGGCAGGCGCCCGTTGCCCAGAAGCGCATGGAAGACATCCTCACCTCGGCTTACAGCTCCGGCACCAAGCTTGACGGCGTGCTCTCCCCGTATGACGGCCTGTCCATCGGCATCATCTCGGCCCTCACCAGCACCGGCGGCTACTCCACCGGAAGCCTTCCAGTGGTGACCGGCCAGGATGCCGAAAAGGGCTCCGTGAAGTCCATCATCGCCGGCGAGCAATACTCCACGATCTTCAAGGACACCCGCCAGCTCGGCGCCCAGGCCGTGAAGATGGTTGACGCCGTGCTCAAGGGCACGGAACCGGAAGTCAACGACTCCAAGACCTACAACAACAAGGTCAAGGTTGTTCCCGCGTTCCTCCTGAAGTCCGTCATCATCACCAAGGACAACTACAAGAAGGAACTCATCGACTCCGGCTACTACAAGGAAGCCGACGTCAAGTAATCACGTCCCGATCCGTGGCCCCGGCGCCTAATGCGTCGGGGCCACGGCCTCCCCAGAGCCGGTCGAATCATCGGCCGGGCCAAGTTCCAACCAGTCAGCGGGAATTGACGATGAACGTACCCATTCTTCAAATGCGAGGAATCACCAAGACCTTCCCCGGGGTCAAAGCCCTCCAGGACGTCACCTTGGACGTGAACCGCGGCGAAGTGCACGCCATCTGCGGAGAGAACGGCGCCGGGAAATCCACCCTCATGAAAGTGTTGTCCGGGGTGTACCCCCACAACACCTTCGAAGGCGACATCCTCTTTGAAAACGAACCCTGCGAATTCTCCAGCATCACCGACAGCGAGAAGCGCGGGATCGTCATCATTCACCAGGAGCTCGCCCTCAGCCCCTACCTTTCCATTGCCGAGAACATCTACCTCGGCAATGAGCTAGCAAACAACGGGTGGGTGGATTGGCGGAAAACCAACCTTGAAGCCGCCAAGCTGCTGGCCCGCGTCGGCCTCAGCGAAAACCCGGTCACACCCATCCAGCACATCAGCGTCGGCAAGCAGCAGTTGGTGGAAATCGCCAAAGCGCTCTCCAAGGAAGTGAAACTCCTCATCCTGGACGAGCCCACCGCGGCACTGAATGACGAAGACTCAGACCATTTGCTGGACCTTATCCTTCACCTCAAGGGCCAGGGCGTCACCAGCATCATCATCAGCCACAAGCTCAACGAGATCCGCAAAGTTGCCGACGCAGTCACCATCATCCGTGACGGCAAATCCATCGAGACCCTGCGCCTCGACCAAGGACAGATCACGCAGGAGCGCATCATCCGCGGGATGGTTGGCCGCGACCTCGACAGCTTGTACCCGGACAGGACTCCGAACATCGGCGAGGAAGTCCTCCGCATCGAGGACTGGACCGTGCAGCATCCGCAGGACCACACACGGACCGTGGTGCACAACGCCAGCCTGAACGTCCGCAAGGGCGAAGTCGTGGGACTCGCCGGCCTCATGGGTGCAGGGCGGACCGAGCTGGCCATGAGCGTATTCGGCCGGACCTACGGACGTGCGGTGTCAGGGAAGGTCTACAAGTACGGCGAAGAAATCAACACCGCCACGGTCTCCGACGCAATCGGCCACGGGATCGCCTACGCCACGGAAGACCGCAAGCACTACGGCCTGAACCTGATTGAAGACATCAAACGGAACATCTCCATGGCGGCGCTCGGCAAGCTGGCCAAGCGCGGCTGGGTGGACAAGAACCGGGAGACTACCGTAGCCAACCACTACCGGAAGAGCATGAACATCAAGGCACCCTCCGTGGCGGCCATCACGGGCAAGCTCTCCGGCGGCAACCAGCAAAAAGTCGTGCTGAGCAAATGGATGTTCTCGGACCCCGACGTGCTGATCCTCGATGAACCAACCCGCGGCATCGACGTCGGGGCCAAGTTCGAGATCTACACCATCATCGCGGAGCTCGCCGCGGCCGGAAAGGCCGTCATCGTGATCTCCTCGGAGCTGCCCGAGCTCCTGGGTATCTGCGACAGGATCTACACGCTGTCCGCAGGGCACATCACTGGCGAAGTCCCCATCGCCGAGGCCACCCAGGAAACCCTCATGCACTTCATGACCCAAGAGAAGGAATAACGAAAATGTCCGCCCTACGAGAATCCCTTGGCTTCCTCACAAGCCGCCTCCGCCAGGTTGGCATCTTCGTCGCCCTGATCCTCATCGTCATCCTTTTCCAGATCCTGACTGACGGCATCCTCCTCCAGCCGCAAAACGTCACCAACCTGGTGGTCCAGAACAGCTACATCCTGATCCTCGCCATCGGCATGGTGATGGTGATTATCGCCGGCCACATCGATCTTTCGGTCGGCTCGATTGCGGGTTTCATTGGTGCCGTAGCCGGTGTCATGATCGTGCACTGGGGATGGGCATGGTGGCTCGCCATTCCGGCCTGCCTCCTGGTGGGCGCCTTGGTGGGTGCCTGGCAAGGATACTGGATCGCGTACGTGGGAATCCCGGCCTTCATCGTCACCCTGGCCGGCATGCTCATCTTCCGCGGCCTCACGCTCATCACCCTCAAGAACCAGCAGATCACCCCGTTCCCCAACGAACTGCGTGCCCTTGGCGGCGGCTTCCTCCCCGATATTTCCGGTGGCACCTCCGTCCTGGAGTGGCTGACTGTCATCCTGGGCGTCGGAGGCACAGCAGCCATCCTGTTCCAGGCCATCAAGGAACGCCGGATCCGCCGGAAGTTCAACCTCGAGAATGAGCCCATGGCTTGGTTTGCCGTGAAGAACGGTTTCATTGCCGTCCTGATGCTCGTCATCACCTTCCTGCTGGCCAGCTACCGCGGAACCCCGATTGTCCTGATCGTGCTCGCCGTCCTGGTGATCGTGTACTCCGCACTGATGAACAACAGCATCTTCGGCCGGCACACCTATGCCATCGGCGGAAACCTCCACGCGGCCGAGCTCTCCGGCATCAAGACCAAGAAGGTGACCTTCCGGCTGTTCGTCAACATGGGCGTCCTCGCTGCCCTTGCCGGACTCGTCTTCACCGCACGGCTGAACTCCGCCCAACCCGCAGGCGGCACCGGCTTCGAGCTCGACTCCATCGCCGCCGCCTTCATCGGTGGTGCGGCTGTCCAGGGCGGCATTGGCACAGTCGCCGGGGCAATGATCGGCGGCCTGATCATGGGCGTGCTCAACAACGGCATGTCCATCCTGGGCCTGGGGACCGACTACCAGCAGTTGATCAAGGGCCTGGTTCTCCTCCTCGCGGTCGGGTTCGACATCTTCAACAAGAACAGGACAGGCGCCGGAGGAGGCTCGTCCATCGGACGCCGCTTCAAGTGGAAGACCACGCCTCCCGCAACCGAGTCCGCACCTGCCAAGAGTGAACCCGTGGCCGCTGACGCGAAGTAGCCCCGGATGTCCCGAGGCTCATCACCGCCGGTACCACCGCGGTCGTTCCCGCCTCGGCCGCCGGTCATGGGAGACGTCGCAAAGTTGGCCGGCGTCTCCCACCAGACCGTCTCCCGGGTCTTGAACAACCACCCGAACGTCAGCAGCAAAACCCAGGAACGGGTGGAGTCGGCCATCGCCACGCTTGGCTACCGCCGCAACACTGCGGCACGCAGCCTGGTGACCCGGCGCTCGCGGACCATCGGCGTACTGGCCTGTGAAACAGGCCAGTACGGCCCGGCCAATACCCTCCTCGGCGTTGAGCAAGCGGGCAGGGAAGCGGGGTACTTTGTCAGCATCGCCAGCCTGCGCGAGGTAACGTCCCCCAGCATCAACGACGCGATTGCCCATTTCAGGAGCCAGTCGGTGGACGGGATCGTCATCCTGGTCCCGCACCCGGACATACTGGCAGTGCTGCGCGACGTCACGGTTCCGGTTCCGATGGTGGCCGTGGGCGCGGGAGCGGGTAACCAGCTGACCGGCGCGTCCCTGAACCAGCGATTGGGGGCACGTCTTGCCGTGGAGCACCTGGTGGCGCTGGACCACCGCCACATTGCCCACATTTCGGGGCCGCCGCACTGGATCGACGCGGCAGAACGCATCAACGGGTGGCGGGAAGCGCTCGGGAATGCCGGTTTGGAAGCGGAGATACTGCTCGAAGGTGCCTGGGATGCTGCTTCCGGGTACTCCGCGGGGCAGGCCCTGGTCAACTTGCCTGCAGTCACCGCGGTGTTCGTGGCGAACGACCAGATGGCTGTTGGTGTCCTCCGCGCCATCCAGGAGGCGGGGCTCCGGGTTCCCGGCGACCTCAGCGTGGTGGGCTACGACGACCAGCCCGAAGCAGCCTACTTCCTTCCGCCTTTGACCACCGTTAGGCAGGACTTCGAAGAGCTTGGACGGCGGTGCATGGCAGCGGTCCTGCACCGTTTGGAGGGCGAGGGAGGCGGTGGCGAGCAGCTCGTCAGCCCTCGATTGGTGGTTCGAGCGACAACGGGACCGCCCTCGCCGGACTCCCACGCCTACTAAACTAGGACCCATGACTTCCTCGCCTGACACCTCAGTTGCCCGCGCCCGCCTCCTTGAACTCATCAAAGAACTGGCGGTGGTCCGCGGAAAGGTGATCCTCTCCAGCGGCAAGGAAGCCGATTACTACATCGACCTCCGCCGCATCACCCTCCACCACGAGGCGTCCAAGCTGGTGGGCCAGGTCATGTTGGCAATGATTGACGACGCCGGGATCCCGGTTGAGTGCGCCGGCGGCCTCACCATGGGTGCCGACCCCGTCGGTACCGCCGTCATGCACGCCGCTGCGGACGCCGGCCGTGCGGTGGACGCCTTCGTCGTCCGCAAAGCCCAGAAGTCGTACGGCATGGGCCGCCAGGTTGAAGGCCCTTCGGTTGAAGGACGTAACGTTGTGGTCCTCGAGGACACCTCCACCACGGGCGGGTCCGCGCTGACCGCCGTCGAGGGTGTCCGTAAGGCAGGCGGCAATGTGGTGGCGGTCGCCGTGATCGTTGACCGTAACACCGGCGCCAAAGAGAAGATCGAAGCCGAAACCGGCGTGCCGTACCTGTTCGCTTTCGGCAAGGACGAACTCGGCCTCGACTAAGCGTTTTGTGCAGGGCCGATGCCTTTCAGGGCGCATCCTAAGGGCATCGGCTACCCACATTCCACGGGGCTGTAAGGCTGAGTTCACGAAGCCTATGCTTGCTGCGTGGACGTTCAAGTAGGGAAACTGCCGGCACCTCCGGAGGTGAATGAAAACCTCCAACTGCCGGGCGCTCCCGTGCCCGGGATGGCGCAGGAGACGGCTGAGGATCCGGCCTCATGGGCCCGGATCCTTCCCTACGCTGCCCGGCTGAAGAAGACGTCACGCCGTAACTTCCTGATCGCCGCAGGCGCCTCCGCAGCCCTTGCCGGCGACATGCTTTTCACGCGGCACGTTCAGGCCGAACGCCGGGCAACGAAAATCCTGCGGGTCCCGGATTCGTTCTCGGACCTGTACTTCCCCCAAGCCAGCTGGATCCTGTTCCCCGGCTACAAGACCAGCTGGGAAGAAGCGCAGTGGATCCTCAATTCGCTGCGGCCCGCACTGCATCAGCGGGGCCGCCTGGCCGCCGTCGGATATTCCAACCTGGGGCTGGACGTGGACGAGATCGTCCGCGAAATCATCCTGCACGTGCGCGAGCTCAAGCTGGAGAAGCTCTATTTCTACGGCCACAGTTTCGGCGGAATGCTCGCCACGCAAGTGGCCGCCCGCCTGCTGGAACTGCACGGTGTGGAGACCCAGCTGATCGTGCTGGACTCGAGCCCCTTCAACCGTGGTGATGTCCTGGACCAGAGCTGGTTCGACGGCGTCGTCTTCCTCTACGAAAACGGCTTCCGTATCCCGTCCGTCCTGCGCGGCGGATACGAGCTGGGGGAGCGGGTTGTCCACAAAGATGAGCGCACGTGGCGCCAGATCCTTGACCAAAGCATGGAGCAGCTTTCCCCGATTGCGCCATCCAGTGTGCTGATCCAGACGGAATCCTCCTACATCTACCATTTCGATGGCTTGCAGTTCGTTGGCAAGATCGGTGGCGCGAAAATGGCGTACCTGGGGAACCCCGATGACGCCACAGTGGACTACATCTCCGCGCGGGCAGGATGGAGCAAGGTCTTCGCCGACAACATGGCGCTTCCCGTCCTCAGCACCGAAGGTGCCAGGCCAGCCCATGCCAGCCCGCAGTGGTCCGCTGATGTCTACCGCCCATTGCTGGAACGCGTGCAGAACGAGCTGCAGCCGCTGCCGCCGGAACCCGAAGAACCGTCGTACCAGGAGCCGAACGGCAACGTCGTCCGGCCAGCCTGACGCCACCTCGACGGGACGGTCCCTCCTGCTCCCGCCGAAAGTGAACTTTCGTACAACTGAGCTCTGTACTCGAGTACAGGGTGGATGCTCCCACTCCTCCGTAGCGTCGTTCTTGACAGGAAATAAGAACGAATCTCGAGGAGCGAAGTATGAACGGCCTACAGCTCGCCGGCATCAGCCGCAGCTTCGGCGACCGCAGGGTCCTCCACGATGTGGACCTCACGGTTCATCGCGGGGAGATCGTGGGATTCATCGGCGGCAACGGTGCAGGAAAGACCACCACCATGCGCGTGATCCTTGGTCTGCTGGCCCCGGAGCACGGCGAAGTCACCTGGGACGCCCTGCCGATCAGGGCCCAGGACCGGCGACGCATCGGATACATGCCGGAGGAACGCGGCCTCTACCCGCAGACGCCCGTGAGGGACCAGATCATTCACTTTGCCCTGCTCGAGGGCCACGCGATCGGCGCCGCACGGGAAGTGGCGGACGAACTCATTGACTCCCTCGGCCTCCAAGGCCGTGAGCACACCTTGGTGCAGGACCTGTCCTTGGGAAACCAGCAGCGGGTCCAGTTGGCGGTCGCCCTGGTAGGAGACCCCGCACTACTGGTGCTGGACGAGCCCTTCTCCGGTTTGGACCCCATCGCCGTCGAAACGATGTCCCGGCTCATCCGCGAACAGGCCGACCGGGGTGTAGGGGTTCTCTTCTCCTCACACCAGCTTGAGCTCGTAGAACGCTTGTGCGACAAGGTTTGCATTCTCGATCGTGGACGCGTGACCGCCAGCGGCAGTGTTGTGGAACTGCAGGATGACGGAACGAGCCGTTGGAAGCTCACGTTCTCCCGCGCGGCTGAAACGTTCGCCGCCGAAGTGTCGATGGCCCGCGGCGTCAACGTGGAGTTCTCCGCCGCCGACCGCACCACGGTGCTCGTCTCCGTGGACGGCTCAGGGCAGGATGTGCCGGCCGAAATCCTCGCGGCGGCGCAACGGCACGGCGCACTGAAGAGCATTGAGACCGCACAGCTGTCCTTGGCAGACCTGCTCGCCGGGAAAGTTGCGGCGGGCGATCCAGGTATCACCCCGGGTGCCCAGCGCTCCCTGGACAAGGTGGGAGTATCACAATGAGCACAACAACATTTGACCGCACAACCGGCGCCACGCTCACTTCCGGCAGTGGGCTACGCCAGACGCGCCTGATCATACGGCGCGAGATCCTGACCCGGCTGGGTAACCGGACCATACTCACCGCAACAGGGCTTCTCGCCCTCTTCGCCGGCGCGGTTGCCGGCATCGGCGGATGGTTCGTGGTGGACTCACTCGGTGACGCGGGGACCCTGACCTTTGATCCGCGCGCAGTCTTCGCCACCGCCATGATCAGCGCACTGCTCGCATCCCTGGTCTACTCGGCATCGAGCCTCACGTCCGGGGTGGTGGAAGAGAAGTCGTCCCGGATCGTGGAGATCATCCGGGCAGGGGTTTGACGTCAGCGAGCCACTTCGTCCTACTCATCCACCCAAGTATTACAGAGCGGCCGTTCATGTCCGGGTCACCACCACGACGCGGCGACCGGCCTCTGCAGGCCTTAGCCTCGCAGCTCGCGCAGCGATTCAACCTCGACGGCGGTCAGGCCCGCCTCCCGCAGGAACCCCCTGGCCTCGCCGAATTCGCGGGCGAAGCCGACCAGGAAGTGCCGGATGGCGGCCTCGGGGCTTTGGAGGATCATGAGGTCGGGGCTGAAATACTGCGCCGGAGTGGACGGGACGTGCAGCCGCCAGGTTTCGGCCATGACTTCCAGCATGTTCGGAAGGTTGGTGGTGGTGGCGGTGTAGTCGTTCACGACGGCTTCGTCCGAGGCCCCTGCGGCCAGAAGTGCGACAGCCGACACGACTCCCGTTCTGTCCTTGCCAAGCGAACAGTGGATCAGTGTGCGCTTTCCCTGTGCAACGGGGCGGAGGGCGTCGGCAACCCATTCAGGCCGGATGCGGATCCACCCGAGGTACAGGTCCCCAAGGTCCTCTGGAGTTTCCACCGCCTGCCGCGACCCCGCCACGGCGTTGGGGTCAAGCGGGTTATGGATGAGTTCGACGGCGGACACGTCACCGTTGCTGCCAGGCAATGAATCAGTGTGCCCGGAACCGTCGGGAATCAACCAGGGAACCAGGGAACGCTCAAGTTCGCTGCGGAGATCCATGATGGCCTGGATGCCGTGTTCTGCAAGGAAATCCGACGTTGCAGCGGCATCCAGGCCGAAGGGCTGGCTTCCCCTGAGCATCCGGCCTCCGGCCAGGGAACGCAGATTGAGCACAGCCATGTCGGGGATCCTGCCGTTAGATTTGGCTCTTGAGATCGGCGACGGAGTTCAGGACCTGGTTGGGCCGGAACGGGAAGGACACGATCTCGTCGCGCTGGGTGATGCCGCTGAGCACCAGGACGGTGTGCAGGCCGGCTTCCATGCCCGCGACGATGTCCGTGTCCATGCGGTCACCGATCATGGCAGTGGTTTCGGAGTGGGCATCGATCTGGTTCATGGCCGAGCGGAACATCATGGGGTTGGGCTTGCCCACAATGTAGGGTTCGCGCCCGGTGGCTTTGGTGATCATTGCTGCTATGGCCCCCGTGGCGGGGAGCGGGCCGTCCTTGGATGGGCCGGTGGCGTCCGGGTTGGTGGCGATGAACCGGGCGCCCGCGAGGATGTGGCGGACGGCCATGGTGATGGCCTCGAAGGAGTAGGTGCGGGTTTCGCCTAGGACCACGAAATCGGGATCAGTGTCCGTGAGGATGAACCCGGCCTCATGCAAGGCGGTAGTGAGGCCTGCTTCGCCGATGGTGTAGGCGCGGTTGCCCGAGTCCGAGGAACTGACCTGGTCCTTGAGGAACTGGGCTGTGGCCAGGGCGGATGTCCAGATGTTCTCTTCCGGGATCTCCAAGCCTGACGCACGGAGCCGTGCCGCGAGGTCGCGTGGAGTGAAGATGGAGTTGTTGGTCAGCACGAGGAAGCGCTTGGACGTATCAACCCAGCGCTGGATGAGCTCGGCCGCGCCGGGGATTGCCTGGTTTTCATGAACCAGAACGCCGTCCATGTCCGTCAGCCAGCACTCGATCTCGTGGCCGTTCCGGTACACCGATTCGGACGTCTGGGGCGTGGTTTCTTCTGCCATATTTGCCTCCGGCTGGGGTTGTTCATGCACTGCGTCCCAGTCTTTCATTATTCAGCCGCCTAAACATCCCGACGGTTTGCCTATGTGGGTAGTTCTGCCCATGTGGAAAACGCGTTTGGCTTATGTGGTGCGCGTTGTACTGCACTACGCTGGTGGCGGCGCAGGCGTGCCACACCATGGGTCGGGGGATCGGCATGGTGGACTTCATGCCGCCGGCGCTTCAGCAGGTCCCCAGTTCTGATCGTCAACCGGTTGTCCCCCCAGGCACGCCGGTTTCCCATGTGTTGAAAGGGCCTGTCATGAGCAACAACAACGGGGTGCCCCAGCCTCCTTACAATCCCGACGGCGTACCGCAGCCGCGCTATGACACCGCGCAGCAGCAATACCGCCAATACCAGCCCGGCCAAACCCAACCTCTGTATCAGCCTGAAGCGCAGCAGCCCGCGGGCCCGGAGGCAGCGCAGACACAGGCTTTCCCGGCGCAGGCCGCCCCAACGCAGACTTTTCCCACCCAGCAGTTCTCCGCGCAGCAGTTCCCCACACAGCAGGGTCACGCTGATGGCGAATTCGCGGAAACCGTCCACCGCTACCCGCAGGCGGGCCAGCTAGGTTACCCCGACGGAGATGGGCAGCCCGGCTATCCCGGCGGGAACGGCTACCCCGGTGGCCCGAACCAGCCCACCGGGCACCAGCCCGCGGGCCCCGGCCAGAGCCCGGGCGACCACAACAAGAAGGCGCTGTTCCTCATCCTCGGCGGGATCGCCGTCGTCGTGATCATTGCCCTGGTGGTGGTGTTCGCGTGGCTGGTTCCATCCATGACCAAGCCCGTGGCCGTGGAGTCTCCGGTGCCGTCCGACAGCGCGTCGGCCGAGGCGTCGGACGCGGCCACAGAACCGACTGGCGACGCAGAACCCTCCAGCGAGGCAGAACCGTCCGCGGAAGCCACGGGTTCCTCCGGCATGCCCGCCGACGCCATCCCGCTGCCCGCCGTGTGGGAAGACTTCGCCGGTCCCACCAACGTTCCTGCCGACGGCGACCCGGCGTTCAGCAAGTGGGTCACGGGTGAATCGTCCTTCCAGTACCTGGCTGAGTGGACGTACGACGAAACGTTCGGCATCACCAAGGACCCGACCACCGGCGCGGAGATCCAAAAGAAGGCACAAGGCACCTTCGAGACCGATGGAGACGGCATTGCGCTCGCCTTCGCCTTCTTCGCCGAGTCCGAAGAGGGCAAGTTCGGCAAGGATCCCGCGGACATCAAGGCAGCCATCGAGGACATTGAGTCCCGTTACAAAGGCATGACGGCTACGGAACTGCCGCAGAACCTGGTGGGCCACAAGTGCTCCTCCGACTTCCAGACCAGCATGCCGGAGATCCGCGAATTCCGCCGCGGCGCGGCCGTGGTCATCGGCTTCACCTGCCTGAACGCACGAGGCGAGGCAATCCAGGCCGTCAACCTGTTCTCCGTGACGCCATGGGGAACTCCCCAGATGCTGGGCGTCAGCGGACACAAGACCTACTGGGACGAGCACCCTGGCTTGATGGAACAACTCGCCAACTCGTACCGCATCAACAAGTGGAAGCTCACCTAGGCCAAACGGGCGGGCATCCGGGCAGGGCTAAAGTGGTGGGGTGACTGACCTTCCCCCCACAACGGCCCTGCCCACGCCCGACGGAACCACCCCCGACGGAACCACCGCTGAGGGTGAGGCTGACGCGAAGGCGGAGGTCGGCGTCGGGCCCTGGGAAGGCGAGTGGCCGGTAGGCGACCATTGGGACCCGGACCTCCTGCGTGACGGAGACCGCCGCAATGTTGTGGATAAGTACCGGTATTGGAAGCACGAATCGATCGTCGCGGACCTGGACGCCAAACGGCACGGATTCCACATCGCGATCGAAAACTGGCAGCACGACCTCAACATCGGAACCGTGGTGCGCACCGCCAATGCTTTCCTCGCCAAGGAGGTCCACATCATTGGTCGACGGCGGTGGAACCGTCGCGGAGCCATGGTCACCGACCGCTACCAGCACGTCCGCCACCACCCCACCGTTGAAGACTTCGTACAGTGGGCGCAGGGGGAGGGGCTTGCGGTGATCGGGATCGATATCTTCCCGGACTCGGTGCCGCTGGAGACTTACGACCTGCCGGAAAAGTGCGTCCTGGTGTTCGGGCAGGAGGGACCGGGCCTTACGCCGGAAGTCCACGACGCTGCGGTTGCCACGCTGTCCATTGAGCAGTTCGGCTCCACCCGGTCCATGAACGCGGCGTCGGCTGCGGCAATCGCCATGCACGCGTGGGTGCGGCGGCACGTGTTCAACCAACCCGTGTCATAGCCCCCTGCCGAGATGACACTTAATGACAATCCCAGCGCGTGGGATTGTCATTAAATGCCAACTCGCGGAGGGTGGAGAAGTGGACCTGTGGATAACCTCCTGCGCGGCTGGCCGACCGGCAAGAATGAGGCATGCGCAGGGCTGACCTTCCGGACCATCTGACCACGGGATCGTTCTCTGTGCGCGCGTCGGACAAAGCTGGCGTGACCCGTTCCCGGACCCGTGCCAAGGACTTGCTGCTGGTGTCCAGGGGAATTCGGGTGCCGGCTGCGTCTGACTCGTCCGGAGCCGCGGCTTTGCGGGCCTACACGGACCTCGATGATTCTTCCATTCTTGTCTCGTTGTCGGCAGCGCGGATCTGGAATATTCCATTGCCGGGCAACCGCAGCGGGGATTGGCGCATACACCTCGCAAGGCGACGGGGATTCAGCTTTCCCCGACGGGCGAACGTGGCGGGGCACCTCCTGACGTTCCTTCCAGACGAGACAGTTGAGTACGACGGCGTGAGGGTCACCTCGCCTGCGCGGACGTGGTTGGACCTGGCCGCGCTGCTGAGCGTGGAGGACCTTGTGGCAGCAGGCGATCACCTTGTCTGTTTCCATGGGCCGGATTTCCCGATTCCCAAAGAGGCTTTGTGCACCATGGAGGAGTTGAGCGAGATCGCGGGCCGCCATCCAGGGATGAGGGGAGTGAGGACAGCGCGGGCCGCCCTGGAGCTCATACGCGTTGGGGCCGACTCTGCCCCGGAAACCCGAATGCGACTGGCGCTCGTCAATGCCAACTTGCCGGAACCGGTGCTCAACCATACTGTGCGCGATGACTTTGGGCGGCCGGTTCTCTGGCCCGATGCCGCCTACCGCAACTACCGGATTTCGCTTCAGTATGACGGCCAACATCATGGCGGCGCCGAGCAGCATCTGCGGGACATCGAACGGCAGGAAAGGTCCCTCGCCCTTGGATGGCTGGAGGTACGGATTTCCAAGCACGACCTCGAAGGTGAGCGACCCGCCGTCGTACATAAAGTGCGCCGCGCGCTCCAAAGCCGCGGCTGGGCGCCGAGATGACACTTAATGACAGTCCCGGCGCGTGGGATTGTCATTAAATGCCATCTCGGCGGAAGTGTTAAGAGCCCCTGGTGACCCGAAACACGGCGTCCGGACGGATATCGCTAGGATGGTGCTAGCCGTAAGCGGTCTACTCCAGGGTCACAACCCTCAGTCGAATTCAGCATAGGAGTCACCATGCCCATTGCAACCCCAGAGATTTACTCCGAGATGATCGACCGCGCAAAGGCCGGCGGATTCGCCTTCCCCGCGGTCAACGTGACGTCGTCGCAGACTCTGAACGCTGCGATCCGCGGTTTCGCCGAGGCCGAATCCGATGGCATCATCCAGGTTTCCACCGGTGGCGCAGCTTACTGGTCCGGCGCTTCGGTCAAGGACATGGTTGCCGGTTCCCTCGGTTTCGCCGCTTTTGCCCGCGAAGTTGCCAAGAACTACAACGTCAACATCGCCCTGCACACGGACCACTGCCCGCAGGACAAGCTGGAGGGCTTCGTCCTTCCGCTGCTCGCCGCGTCCGAGGAAGCCGTCAAGGCCGGCAAGGACCCGATCTTCAACTCACACATGTGGGACGGCTCGCACGAGACCCTGAGCGACAACCTGCGCATCGGCCGCGAACTGCTGGAACGCGCCGCTGCCGCCAAGATCATCCTCGAAGTTGAGATCGGCACCGTCGGTGGCGAGGAAGACGGCGTTGAGAACGAGATCAACGAGAAGCTCTACACCACCACCGAAGACGCCCTCGCCACGATCGAGGCCTTGGGTGCCGGCGAGAACGGCCGGTACCTCACCGCGCTGACCTTCGGCAACGTGCACGGCGTGTACAAGCCGGGCAACGTTAAGCTCCGCCCGGAACTGCTCAAGCAGATCCAGTCCGAGGTGGGCGCCAAGATCGGCAAGGACAACCCGTTCGACCTCGTGTTCCACGGCGGCTCGGGTTCGTCCGAACAGGAAATCGCGGATGCTGTTTCCTACGGTGTCATCAAGATGAACATCGACACCGACACCCAGTACGCGTTCACCCGCCCGGTCGCCGGCCACATGTTCTCCAACTACGACGGCGTCCTGAAGGTCGACGGTGGCCTGGGCAACAAGAAGACCTACGACCCCCGCGTCTGGGGTGCTTCGGCCGAGGCCGGCATGGCAGCACGCATCGTCGAAGCCGCACAGCAGCTCGGATCTGCCGGCAAGACGTTCTGATGTCCGACGAATTCCGCAAAAACCTGATGGGGCCGGAGCCCACGCTCCTGCCCGCCGAAACCGAGGTCTACCAGCACCTGGCCCTCGGCAAGGAAGCACTCGACCTCGTGGCCAAGAACCCGACGTCGTCTCTTTTGTGGGCGATTCTCGCTGAGGAAGCCTGGGCGGAGGGCCGGACCATCGAGTCTTACGCTTTCGCCCGCGTCGGCTACCACCGCGGCCTGGACTCGTTGCGCCGGAATGGTTGGCGCGGTGTCGGTCCCATCCCGTGGGAGCACGAGCCCAACCAGGGATTCCTGCGTGCGCTCTACGCCCTGGGCCGTGCGGCGGCCGCTATCGGCGAGGCTGAAGAGCCCGAACGGATCGAGAAGTTCCTGAGCGATTCGGACCCGAAGGCCAAGGCAGCGATCGAAGCCCGCCAGGGCTGACACGACTTAGGCAAACGACGACGGCGACCCTCACCGAAAAGGCGAGGGTCGCCGTCGTCGTTAAACCGCCCAAGTAGGTCGCAGTAGTGCGCGTTATGACGGCTCAAAACGCGCACAAATGCGACTCAGTTGGGAGAGAACCGCGGCCGTCCAAGCGGGACCACCATGGGCGTGTGCGTCACGGGATCGTCGATGATGCGGCAGGCCATGCCGAACACTTCCTCCACCAACGACTCCGTGATCACGTCAGCCGGGGCACCCTCCGCCACCACGAGGCCATCCTTCATGGCGATGATATGGTCCGCGTAGCGGCTGGCGTGATTGAGGTCGTGAAGCACGGCAACCAAGGTGTGGCCCTTGTCCAGGTTGAGCTCCCGGAAGAGTTCCAGCAGTTCGATCTGGTGGGCGATGTCCAGGAACGTGGTGGGCTCGTCGAGGAGCATCAAAGGCGTCTGCTGCGCGAGGACCATGGCAACCCACACCCTCTGCCGCTGGCCGCCCGAAAGCTCATCCACGAGTCGCCCGGACAACGGCGCAACACCGGTTGCTTCCATGGCCTCGACCACAGCTGCTTCGTCGGCCGCAGACCACTGCCGGAGGAGCTTCTGGTGCGGGTACCTGCCGCGGGCCACGAGGTCTGCCACGGTTATTCCGTCGGGGGCGATGGAGGACTGGGGGAGCAGGCCAAGCCGCCGTGCGAGTTCCTTGGCGGGCACCGCGTGCACGGATTTCCCGTCTAGCAGGACCTGTCCGCTGCGGGGCTTGATGAGTCGGGCCAAGGCGCGCAGAAGGGTGGATTTGCCACACGCGTTGGGTCCCACAATGACAGTGAACAGTCCCTCCGGGATGCGCACGCTGAGGTTTTCCGAGATGATGCGCTGCTCGTAGCCGATGGTCAGGGACTCGGCATGAAGTTGCGGGACCGACGTTGTGAGACTCATGACTTCCTTGCTTCCCTGGCCAGCAGCCAGACGAGATAGATGCCGCCGATGCACACCGTCACCACACCGACCGGCAACTGGATCGGAGCGAAAAGACGCTGGGCAGCGAGGTCGCTCGCCACAAGGAGGAACGCCCCCATGAGGGCCGCCGGAACCAGCGTGATACCGGGACTTCGGGTCAGCCTGCGGGCAAGCTGCGGTGCTGCCAGGGCTACGAAAGCGATGGGACCGGCAACGGCGGTAACGGCTGCGGTCAGTGCAACGCCCAGAATCACCAGCAGCAAACGTGTTGGTTCCGCCCGGACGCCCAAGGCGCGTGCAGCGTCGTCGCCCATTTCCAACAATTGCATCCGGCGCGCGGCTGCCAGCGTGGCCAAGGCAACCACAACAACCACGACGGCGGCAGGCGCCGCTTGCTCCCACGTGATGCCGTTGAGGGACCCGGCTCCCCAAACGGCCGCCGCCAGTGCCGCTTCGAGTTCGGCTTGCAGGATGAGCCAGTGGTTGAAGGCGGCGAGCATGGCACTGATCCCGATGCCCACGATGATGAGCCGGAATCCCTGCGAACCGCGTCGGAAGGCCAGCAAGTACACGGCCAGCGCGGTGAGGATGCCGCCTGCCAAGGCACCTGCCGCGATACCGAGGTAGCCGCTGCCTAGCGTCAGCATGACGATGAGCGCCCCGGTGTAGGCGCCGGTGTTGAAGCCGATGATGTCGGGGCTGCCCAGTGGATTTCGTGTCATTGATTGGAAGATGCCGCCGCTCATTCCCAGCGCAGCACCGAACACCAGTGCAGAAAGGACGCGGGGGAGGCGCCAATCCATCACGATCGTCCGGGCGAGGCCGGGGGCTTCTCCGGTGAAGGCCTGGAGGACCTGTTGCACAGTGACGTCGTAGTCGCCCGTAGCCAGGGAAACAACAGCCACTCCAAGGGTCGCCACTAGCAACGGGATGCACACCAGCACGCTCCGAACGTCGAAGCGGAGGCTCAGGAAGCCGTTGCGAAGAAGTAACGTAGGGCGGCCAAAATCCACGCTGCGCGGTGGGCTGGCGCTGCGCGGTGGGCTGGCGCTGCGCGCCGGGTCCACGCTGCGGGTCGGGGCCGGCCGACTCACAGCCCGCTCACCTTCCGGCGGCGGGCCAGGGCGATGAGCACGGGCGCGCCGATGAAGGCCGTCACCACACCCACCTGGAGCTCG
Organism: Paenarthrobacter sp. NPDC089322; assembly: GCF_040684895.1. Taxonomy (NCBI): domain Bacteria; kingdom Bacillati; phylum Actinomycetota; class Actinomycetes; order Micrococcales; family Micrococcaceae; genus Paenarthrobacter; species Paenarthrobacter sp. NPDC089322. Next base: position 265,790 of record NZ_JBFBGW010000001.1, on the reverse strand, counting down.
CCGGGAACGGCTATCCTGCCGACGACGTCCGACAGGAGCAGCAGGATGGGGGAGAGCAGCACGGTGCTCGCCATGATCCAGCGTTGGTCCGGCCCGACGATCCAGCGAGCCACGTGCGGAATCATCAGCCCCACGAAACCGATGGCACCCGCACCTGCCGTGGCTGCGCCGCTGAGCAGGGTAATGGCAACGACACCGAGGATCCTCGTCCGGTTGACGTTTGCCCCGAGGGACGTCGCCAGGTCGTCGCCGAGCGCAACGGCGTTGAGCCCGCGCACGCAGAACAGGGCGATGAGCAGCCCAACACCCATAAACGGCGCCACGGTTGCGACAGCTTCAATGCTCCGGGTGTCCAGCGAACCGATGCTCCACGATCGGAGGTGGTCGAAAGCCTTGGGGTTCAGCAGGGTCAGGCCGGAACCGATACCCGTGAGGACAGCGCCCAAGGCCACGCCGGCCAGCGTCAGCCGGATCGGATTCACGACGTTCCGCCCGGAGGTCCCGATCAGGTAGACCGCTGCCGTCGTGAGGATGGCCCCCGCAAAAGCAAACCAGATGTAGCCGCTGAGCGAACCAATTCTGAAGACACCGATCGCAATCACGATGGCAAAGGAGGCGCCGGCGTTGACGCCCAGGATGCCGGGATCGGCTAGGGGGTTCCGGGTAATCGCCTGGATGAGGGCACCGGCTACACCCAGGGCAACACCAACTGCGATCCCCATCAAAGTCCGTGGCAGCCGGTTCTGCAGGATGATCGCATGATCGGCGATGTCCTGGGGGTTGGTGAAGGCGTCCAGGACCGTGGCCGCCGGGATGAACTTTGAGCCAACACCCAGGCTCAACAGGGACGCGCCGAGCAGGATCACTGCGGAAACGGCAAGGAAGCTGACGCGCCAGCGGGATTTGAGTACGACGCCGGAACGTGCGGCCGCGCTGTCGGCTGACAGGGCGGTGCCGGACAATTCACCATTCTGCGGGTGGGCGGCGGGCGCCGTCGCATGGGGCATAGGGACAACCATTCCGGAGGATCGGGAAGCGTTCGTGCTGGGCAGATTCCGTGACTGCGGTCACAACGTCACGGAAGTGTGCCTTAATTAGGTTAGCCTTACTCCGTGAAAAACGACGATTCTGTAATTCAGCCGCGGAGAGCCTCGCGCTTTCGCCGTGCCGCGATGAAGGTGGCCGGTGTTGCCCTGGTGATGGGCTTGGTAGCAGGTTGTGGCACCAGCGGCAGTTCCGGCTCAGGTGCCGGCAACGCCGATGTGGCCACCGGCGGTTCCAAGTTCACCACCGCGGACCAGGAAACGGCCAAGCTCGGCACCGATGCTGCGCCCGGCGTCTTCCCCCGCACGCTGAAGCATGCCAACGGTGAAACCACCTTGGACAAGAAGCCCAGCCGCGTTGTTGTGCTCGATACCGGAGAGCTCGACGACGTCGTGTCCTTGGGCATCACGCCGGTGGGTATGGCCACCACCGAAGGCGCCAACCCGGTCCCCGGCTACCTGGCCGACAAGGTCAAGGACGTGGCTTCGGTAGGTACCATCCAGGACCTCAACCTTGAGGCAATCGCGGCACTGAAGCCGGACCTCATCCTGGGCAGCCAACTGCGTGCGGACAAGCTCTACAAGCAGCTGTCCACCATTGCACCCACGGTCTTCAGCATCCGTCCGGGCTTCCCCTGGAAGGAAAACTTCCTCCTGGTGGGCAAGGCACTCGGCGAGGAAGACAAGGCCGTCAAGGCACTCAACGAATACCAGGAGCAGGCGGACGCCCTCAAGAAGGACGTCCAGGGTGATCCCAAGATCTCCCTGGTGCGCTTCCTCCCCGGAAAGATCCGCCTGTACGCGAACAAGTCATTGATCGGCGTGATCTTGAAGGATGCCGGCCTTGCCCGCCCCGAGAACCAGGACATCGATGAGCTAGCCGCGGAAATCTCTGCCGAGAACATCGAACAGGGCGACGCTGACTGGATCTTCTACAGCAGCTACGGCGAACCTGCAGCCACGGGTGAAACCTCAGTGGTTGAAGGTGCTGTTTGGCCCACGCTCGGCGCGGTCAAAGCCGGCCAAGCCAAGGCTGTCGACGACGATGTCTGGTTCCTCGGACTCGGCCCCACAGGCGCGCAGCTGATCCTTAAGGATCTTCGGAACATGCTGGTCGGCTAACGCCCGGCATCCATCACAAGCACCCCAAACGCGACGGCGGCCCTCACCGGAAAGGCGAGGGTCGCCGTCGTTGTTAATCACCCAACTGAGTCGCATTTAAGCGCGTTATGAGCGCTCAAAACGCGCACAAATGCGACTCAGTTGGGGGGGGAACTAGGCCTTGCGGGGGATGCCCGTGCGCGCCATTGCTTCGGCGTAAGCACCGTGAATGGCGTCGAGGTACTCTTGCTGGCGCTCGGGGGTTCCGGCGAAGGAGCGGCCACCAAGCGAGCGGACCTTGAACGTCTTGAAACCACGGCGCGCGATGCTGGCGGGGGCGGCCTTCATGAGCTGGTCGGCCAGGCGGTGTGCCTCATTGCCGTGTGCCACCAAGGCAGAAGTGCGCGGCAGGAGCTGGAGCAGGCGCAGCAGCGGCTTGAGGCCCTCGGTGATGTTGGCGGGCGTGAGCTTGCCCGGTTCCTCGTTCGGTTCGATCCACGGGTACGCGTTCCACGGAATGACGTATTCCGGACGCAGGCCCAGCTGCCACTGCATGCCGAGCATGCGGGTAGTGGCCTCGTCATCGCCGGGCTTGATGAAGCCTTCGCCGGACGTGGTGCGCTGGTTTGAGAAAAGGCTGACGATGCGGCAATCGTCCATGCTGTGTGCGGGGTCGATGTAGAGGACCTCGCTGCCTGGCTTCTGCTCCTTGAGGGAATCGCACAGTGCGTTGACGTCCGCGATGTGGTCTTCGTAACGGCGGTTCCAGAGGAGTTGTTCGGGTGAGTCAGTCGCCAGGTCTTGCATCAGGGGTTTGGTCTCCTAGGTGTTACTGCGCGCACCGATGGACCCGACCGCGGGCATGCCGCTGCCGAATCTCAAAGGGTGCTGTTGGGGGCTGGTTAACCTTACCGGACGACGGGCACCGCCACGTCCCGCTCCGGCGCGTCCACCGATTGCGACACGGCGTGTTGCACGGAAACGCGTTCGGCACCCGGAACGGCTTCGAGTCATTTTGTAGCTGTTTCCGCAGCTCACATGACACACGGTTGACTTTGCCCTGCGAGTGATGATGGGTTGGAAGCAGCGGTTTTTGGGGGAGGCCGCCAGGGAACCCCCACATTCCGGCACGGATTTTCGATTCGACGGGCATCATCAAAGCGTGGGGGTAGTAATGGTTGCAGGAAAAGAAACGTTGCCACAATCAGGGCAGCGTTCCGGGAAAGCGCCCAAGGTACGGGCCATCCTTGCCGGTGGTTTGGTCCTCGGAGTGGGTGCGGCGATTACCTTGGCAGCGTGGAACGACTCCGATTTTGCCCAGGGAACTTTCACGGCCGGTTCCTTCAACCTTGAGGGCAGTACCGACGGCACCACGTTCGAGCCGAACCCGGTGGGCGATCCCGCGATCCTTGCTTTCACGGCCGCCCCCACCAACCTCTCCCCGGGGGATGTCTCCGCGGCGCCGTTTGCCATCCGCCTGGATGGAGACGCGACATACAATGCAACGGTGACCCTCTCAACAGAGGGATCTACCGGTTCCTTGGCCGGCCTGACATATGAACTCACCCAGTCCGCGGCATTTGGTTGCGCCGAGCCGGTCACTGACACTTTGGTCACGGCAGGGCAGGATCTGGGTACGACGCCCGGCAGCATCACCTTCGACCTGGAGCAGGGAGCCGGCACGGACCCCGGGGCCGCCGTGAACCTGTGCTTCAGGATCACCGCTGACTCGGACCTCGTCCAATCCCAAAGCGGGACCACCACCTGGGAATTCGCCGCACAATCCCAGTGATCCATGGGCGAGCGACGAGCTGAGACCAAGCGCGGCGCGGTTTTTCTCCGCATCCGCGCACTTCTTGCCGGGGCTTTGGTGCTGGGATTGGGCAGCTCCTTGACCCTGGCTTCGTGGACCGACAACGAGTTTGCGTCCGGGTCCTTTGGTGCCAGCGTCTTCCAAACGGAATCCAATGTCACGAATCCCTATGACGCACTCGGAACGTGGAGCGCCAACGACGCGTCTCCCGGGGCTGTTTTGGCATTCAATGCTGCCGGGATGAGTCCCGGGACCGTGGTTTATGCGCCTTTCGCTATCAGGACTACGGCGGCGTCCGTTGGAGGCGAAGTGGTGCTGGGAGTTCCCGTAGTGAGCAGCAGCGGCACGGGCGTGGCAGATCTTGGGGCAGCCCTCCGTTACCGCGTGGTGCGTTCGGCTACGTGCGACGCCTCCGCGTTCACGGGTTCCCCGGCCTTCGTGGTGGGCAGCGATGGCGTCAAGCCCTTCAGCGTGGGCCAGGACGCCGGCGTCGTCAATCCGCTGCAAGCCGCGACGGCGACTCTGCCGGGGGCTCCTACACAGTTCTGCTTCGAGGTTTCCCTGCCGCTGGGGGCGAACAACGCGCTTCAAGGACAGACCGCAACCGCGACCTGGCAGTTCACTGCCTCCTCGAGCTCATGAGCAGGCACCCGTTCCGCCATCGCTTGCGAGAGGCGATGCTGAACATCGCCGCAGCGGGCGGTGCCGTGTGCATCGTGGCGGTGGTGTGTGCGCTGCTGTTCAACATCACCCTCGTCCTGTTCAAGACGGGGTCCATGTCACCGACCATTCCGGCGGGTTCGCTGGCTGTGGTGCGCGATATTCCGGCCGCGGACATCAAGGTTGGCGATGTCGTCACCGTGGACAGGCCCGGCAAGTTACCCATCACGCATCGGGTGCAATCCGTTAAACCAGCGGGCGGAGACACCCGGACCATCACCATGAAGGGCGACGCCAACAAAGAGCCTGATCCTGCCCCGTACGTCGTTGAACGGGTCCGTGTCGTGCTGTGGTCCGTGCCTGGACTCGCCGCTCCCGTGGCCGCGGCAGCCAACCCGGCCGTCCTGGGCGCCACCACTATGGGCGTCTCCGGGCTTGTCACGTGGGTGCTGTGGCCCGGGAGCGCGGCCGGACGCACGACGCGACGCAAAAGCGGGAACCATGTCGCGGCATAGGTTTTCCGGTGTGGCGGGAGGTGGTCTCTTGATCGCCTCGTTGCTGCTCGTCGCCGCAATCTGGCTGACCGCCGGACCGGCCCACGCTTCGCAGGAAGAGCCTTCCGGGTGGTTGGAGCTCGACGCCGGCCCGGCCGGGAAAGTGCATCGGCTCACCCCGGGCGGTACTGCGGATTGGGCGATTGGCGTCCGTGTCCCCGGCGAAGCCGCCGGCACGCTGGAGGTGGAGTTGCAGTCGGGCACTGATGCTCCACCCCTGCTCCAGGAGTTCCTCAGCGTGCAGTTGCGTGCCTGTGATCAGCCGTGGGCCGGGTCCTCTTGCATGGGCAACGAGAGGACCTTGATGGAACCCACGCCGCTAGCCAAAGCAGATGGCCTGGCGGTGGATTTGATGGAGCCGGGAACCGCCTGGTCGCCGGGGACGAACCTGCTGGTGACCGCCGCGCTCGCGGACGCTGTTCCGCGGGAGGTCCAGGGGAGCAGGGCCACGATCGTGGTGGGCGTCCGAGGCTCCGGTGACGGAGGCGCTAGTGCGCCGGCAGCGGGACCCGGGCTGCCGCCGTCGTCCATTGCTTCCGGCGACAACAGCTTGGCGGACACGGGTGCGCGGCTCGGTGGGTTCGCGGTGCTCGGCGTGCTGGCAGTCGCGGCGGGGTTTGGTTTGGCCCGTTTGCGGGGTGGATCGTGAAACGGAAGGTCGGCCTGCTGGGTGCCGTGGCGGTGCCGTTGGCCCTGCTGGTGTCGGCGTCGAGCCCGCCTGCCGTGACGGAGGCTGCCTGGCAGAGGGAAGAGATTGGCCGGGGCAGCTTCACCACCGCCACGATTCCCCCGGCAACGCTGAACGGTCCGTGCACGTACAACCCCCAGGTCCTGGGCGTCGGGGCCTACGTGAGGGTGCTGTGGAAACCGCCGCCGGGATATCCCAACCTCACGGATGCCGTGATCGAGGTCCACCTGCTCACCGCTGGATCCGCCGTGACCACGCTGCAGGGCTATCCGGGGGTCGCCAACACCACGGGGACATCGGCCGGGTACACCACGGACATTCCCGCCACGTTGCTGGGCGGCATTTTGGGCTTCAACACCCAATTCCAGGTGGATATCTTCATTGCCTCTGCGGGGTGGAGGTCCACCCCGGTATCCGTGCGGGCGAACGCCGGATTGATCGCAGGTATCGGCGGCTCGTGCACCAATCTGTGAGTCGTCACCTGCTGTACTTCAAAGTGGCACGCAACGTCTTTGGAATACGTCTTGACACCAGACTTTCAGGTCCCATCGGCTAAACTTGGCTGGTAAGAGCCCCGAACTCTTGCGCATGCTGCCGCCCGCGGCTGGCTGCACCGGTAACGTCGGGGCATTCTCATGTACGGCGCCAGACCCTGGTTATCCCGCCGGGGCTGCCCGAAAGAATGGGGGAGGATCCCATGCCCGCTATCGTGATCGTCGGAGCCCAGTGGGGCGACGAAGGCAAAGGCAAAGCGACCGATCTGCTCGGTGGCCGCGTTGACTACGTGGTTAAGCCCAATGGCGGCAACAACGCCGGGCACACCGTGGTGGTTGGCGGTGAGAAGTACGAGCTCAAGCTCCTTCCCGCAGGCATTCTGAGCCCCAACGCCATTCCGATTATCGGCAACGGCTGCGTGGTGAACCTTGAGGCTCTCTTCCAGGAAATCGACGGCCTCGAGGCCCGTGGCGCCGATACTTCCCGCCTCCGTGTTTCCGCGAACGCCCACTTGGTTGCTCCGTACCACCAGGTGCTGGACAAGGTCACTGAGCGCTTCCTCGGCAGCCGCGCCATCGGCACCACCGGCCGTGGCATCGGCCCGGCCTACATGGACAAGGTGGCCCGCTTGGGCATCCGGGTCCAGGATGTGTTCGATGAGTCCATCCTCCGCCAGAAGGTGGAAGGTTCGCTCCGTCAGAAGAACGAGCTCCTGGTCAAGGTTTACAACCGCCGCGACATCGTGGTGGACGAGATCGTGGAGTACTTCCTGTCCTTCGCCGAGCGCCTGCGCCCGCTGGTCATCGATAGCACGCTGGTCCTCAACAACGCCCTGGACGAGGGCAAAGTTGTGCTCATGGAAGGCGGCCAGGCGACGTTCCTGGACGTGGACCACGGCACCTACCCGTTCGTGACGTCCTCCAACCCGACCGCCGGTGGCGCGTCCGTTGGCTCCGGCATCGGCCCCACCCGCATCTCGCGGTCCATCGGCATCATCAAGGCGTACACCACCCGTGTTGGCGCCGGCCCGTTCCCTACGGAGCTCTTTGACGATATGGGCATGTACTTGCAGAAGACCGGCGGCGAGTTCGGGGTGAATACCGGCCGTCCCCGCCGCTGTGGCTGGTACGACGCCGTCCTGGCCCGCCATGCATCCCGCGTCAACGGCTTCACGGACTACTTCGTCACCAAGCTGGACGTCCTCACGGGTATCGAACAGATCCCGGTCTGCGTTGCCTATGACGTCGATGGCGTGCGCCATGACGAAATGCCGATGACGCAGACGGAGTTCCACCACGCCGTGCCGATCTTCGAGTACTTTGACGGTTGGACTGAGGACATCACCGGTGCCCGTACGCTGGAAGACCTCCCCGAGAACGCCCGCAACTACGTGCTGGCCCTCGAGAAGCTCTCCGGCACGCGCTTCTCCGCGATCGGCGTCGGCCCGGACCGCGACCAGACCATCGTGGTCCACGATCTGATCAACGACTAACGCATTGCTGGCGCCGTGGCTGCGGCGGACAGGAATGACGACGGCGGCGGGTCACCTTGGGTGGCCCGCCGCTTGGCTTTTTCGGGACTAATTCGGCCGTTGCCTGGGTTACGTCTCTGAGCCGTGAGTGGTATGCACGAAACGCGAGTGAGATGACGACGGGACGGGATACATGACGACAGAAACCACCGACGGCGTCGGGTTCCGTTCCAGGCGTGGACCCATCCTCGTTGCGCTGATGCTCTCCACAGGGCTGGTCGCGATAGATTCGACGATCGTCGCCACGGCAGTACCTTCGATCGTTGAGGACATCGGCGGTTTCTCCTCTTTCCCTTGGCTTTTCTCGGCGTATCTGTTGGCGCAGGCTGTGTCCGTTCCGGTGTATGCCAAGCTCTCCGACGTCCTGGGCCGAAAGCCGATCATTCTGAGCGGCATCGGGCTGTTCCTTCTCGGATCGATCCTGTGCGGGGTGGCGTGGAGCATGCCTGCGCTGATCGCATTCCGTGTGCTTCAGGGCCTCGGGGCGGGGGCTGTCCAACCGGTCTCGATCACCATTGCCGGCGACATTTACACCCTCACGGAGCGGGCCAAGGTGCAAGGATATCTGGCCAGCGTGTGGGCGATTTCCTCCGTGGTCGGCCCCACGCTGGGAGGGGTCTTCGCGTCCCTTGGGATCTGGCGGTGGATCTTCCTCATCAACATTCCGTTGTGCCTCCTGGCCGGCTGGATGCTCATCCGCACTTTCCATGAGGAGGTCAAGAAGACCAAGCACCGCGTCGACTACGTAGGCGCGCTTTTCCTCACTGCCTCGCTGAGCCTCCTCATCCTGGGCGCGCTGGAGGGCGGCCACGCCTGGGCGTGGGATTCCGGTATCAGCATCGCGGTCTTTTCCCTCGGTGCGGTATTGCTCGGAGTTTTCCTCCTGGTGGAGAGGAAGGCGGCTGAACCCGTCCTCCCGCCGTGGGTTGTTTCCCGCCGCTTGCTGGCGACGACGGCGATGATCTCCTTTGGCGTCGGGGCGGTCATGCTCGGGCTCACTTCGTACGTGCCTACCTTCCTGGAAGGGGCCCTCGCCACTTCCCCGGTCCTGGCGGGACTCGCGTTGGCGGCGTTGACCATCGGCTGGCCCATCAGCGCCTCCCAGGCGGGCCGGTTCTACCTGCGCATCGGCTTTCGCAGGACAGCGCTCATCGGCATCTTCATCACAGTCATCGGCTCGGCCATCCTTGCCCTCACAGCCTCCACGCCCAACGTCCTTTTGGTAGCTGCGGCGTGTTTCATCGTGGGCCTCGGACTCGGCCTGGTCGCCACGCCAACCCTCATTGCCGCCCAGTCGAGCGTCGAGTGGAACGAACGTGGCGTCGTCACCGGGACCAACCTCTTCGCCCGCTCCATCGGTAGCGCCATCGGCGTGGCTGTCTTCGGCGCCGTGGCCAACGCAATCTATGCCAACAGCCCTGGCGGTGGTCCCGATCCGCAGTCCACCGTGTCCGCTTCCATGGCAGTCTTCCTGGCCGTGCTGGTGAGTGCCGTGCTCACGGTCGTCGCCGTCATCGCGATGCCGGGAGCGGGGGAGAAAGAGGCCGTCGGGCAGCCGGGTGCCAAATCTGACGCGGTGCGCTCACAGGATTAGCAAGCCCGGGCCTATAGGCTCAACCCGACGCAACAGCGAAAGGATGCCGCATGGAACTGGTCACCGGAACCCTCGAGAAACTGCACGAGGGCACCGTCTGGGCGGAGGGGCCCGTCTGGATTCCGCAGTCCCAATCGGTGAGGTGGAGCGACATCCCCAACAACCGCATCCTCGAGTTCAACCCAGCCTCGGGCCGGACGCGCGAGTACGCGACCGCCGTCGAATATACCAACGGGCGGACGCTGGACCATGACGGCAGCGTCGTGCAGTGCAGCCATGGGCGGCGGCGCGTCGAGCGGGACCACGACGGCGTCGTGTCGTCTATCGTCGACTCGTTCGGTGACCATCGGCTCAACTCGCCCAACGATGTTGTGGTGGCCAAGGATGGGACTGTCTGGTTCACCGACCCGCCGTACGGCATCCTGCCCGGAACGGTAGAAGGACATGAGGGCGAGCAGGAATACGGCGGCTGCTACGTCTTCCGCTTCGACCCGGCCGCCCGGGAACTGTCACCCGTGGTCACGGACCTGGTCCACCCCAATGGTCTCGCCTTTTCCCCGGACGAATCCCTGTTGTATGTCGCTGACACGGCCGGCCCCGGCAGGGGAGTGCCGTTCCGCATTGCCGCGTACCCGGTAAAGGACGGCAGGTGCGGCGAGGGGAGCACCTTTGTGGAGCTCGAGGACGGTCGGGCTTCGGACGGGTTCCGTGTTGATGTTGAGGGGCGGGTGTGGACGTCCGCCGGACCGTCGGTCCGGGTTTATGCCCCCGACGGCGGGTTGCTGGCCGCCGTCGACGTCCCCGAAAGAGTCTCCAACCTGTGTTTCGGTGGGCCCGACGGACGCGATCTGTACATCACCGCGACGACGTCGCTGTACCGGTTGCGCACGGCAACCCAGGACGCCGCCAGGCGTTAGCGGGATACCGGCAGGTCCGCATCATGGCTAGGCTGGCCTCAACTCTATGGAATGCCTGTTGATTCAAGGAGTGTGAGTGCCGTGCCAAAGTCACGCGGTGACGGCCGTGCCCGCAAGGACGAGCTGCCATCGACCCTCCAGCGCTCGGAACAAAAAGCCCAGGACACGTTCGCCCAAACGTACGATTCCGCGATGGAAACTTACGACGGCGACGCGAGCCGGGCGGCCCGCACCGCTTTTGCTGCGGTGAAGCACAGCTACGAGAAAGTGGGCGATCACTGGGAACCGAAAGAGAAGCGGGGTCCTTCGGACGAGCGCGCCGCCGACCAAGGCCCCGACTCCACCAGGCCTACTGCGGGCGGCGTTGACGCCAACGCGTCCAAGGCCCATCTCTACAAGCGCGCGCAAGAGTTGAACATCGAGGGGCGCTCGAAGATGGACAAGGACGAACTCGTGGAAGCCCTGCAGAAAGCCAACGACGCCGCGACCCGCAAAGCGCGGGGAGGCTAGCTTACGCAGCCGAGGCTGAAACCCGTGATGTAAAGAGAGCCAGCGCCGAGGCCGGCAACAGTACCAGGGCGCATGCCAGGAAGGTGCTCTGGGCGGCAGTGCCCCTTTGGAACAGGGCCTCTGGCAGGCCCTGCCATCTGGCGCATGCCGTCCTGATCAACGATCATCAGGAGAAAGCGGATCTGCCCGGGACAGGCCATGAAAGACATGAAGAACAATGTGGGGGATCAGGTACAAAGCTCCGCCGCTTTCAAGAGACGCTTCATGCGCCGGATGGTCATTGTCCTGGCCGGAGGTATGTTCCTGGACGGCTACATCCTCGGGATTTTCGGTCCGGTGACGGGCTCTATGACGGCCGATCTGGACTTGTCGACTTACTGGGAAGGCCTCATCGCAGCAGGCCCTTTGTTCGGTATTCTGCTGGGTTCTCCGATCGGCGGGTAGGCGGGGGACAGGTTTGGCCGCAAGCCCCTGTTCCTGTTGGACATGTCCCTTTTCGTTGTCGCCTCGGGAGTCCAGTTCTTTGTCGATTCCCCTGAATTGCTCTTCGTGGTCCGGTTCGCCATGGGCGTCGCCATCGGCATTGAGTACTCGGTTGGGTGGCCGCTGATGTCCGAGTTCGCGCCCGCCCGTCTGCGGGGGAGGCTCATGGGGCTGACCTTGGTGGCGTGGTATGCGGGCTTCATGATTGCGTTCCTCCTGGGCTATCTGCTGGAGCAGTTCACGTCGTGGGATTGGCGCGTCATCCTGGGGACCAGCACGTTCATGGCGGTTGTCCTTTTTGTCCTGCGGTTCGGGTTGCCGGAGTCGCCCCGCTGGTTGTGGAACCAAGGCCGTGCGGACGAGGCGATGAGTGTCGCCCACAGGTACATGGAAAGTCCCGACGAAATGGCCGATGTGCAAAAGGAAGACACCAAGCCGGGCACGTTCTCCATGCTCTTCTCGCGGCAGTACTGGCGGTCCACGCTCTTTGTTTCCATGTTCTGGTTCTGCGGGGTGGCACCCTACTTTGCGATCGCGACCTTCGCTGACAGCGTGCTGATCGGGTACGGGCTCGGAGGCGGACTCGCCGGCGGAGTAGGGCTCTCGGCCGTTGCACTCGTCGCCGTGGTGATCACCGTGCTCCTGGTCGATAAAGCAGGCCGGCGCGCGCTGACTGTCCCGCCGCAGTGGATGGCCGCCGTCGTCCTTGCCGTTATCGGCCTCTGGGCGGGGGCGCCGCCGGTCATCGTGCTGATGCTGTTCCTGGTCTTTTCCTTCGTCAACGCGATGTACAACACCCTGACCGGTATCTATCCGGCGGAAGTTTTCCCCACGGAGATCCGAGGCATTGGGACCGGCTTTGCCGCGGCGGTCAGCCGGGTGGGCGCCGGTTTGGGCACGTTCCTGCTGCCGTGGTCCATGGAGAACCTCGGCTCGGCCACCACCATGCTGATTGCCTCGGGCGTTGCGTTCGTTGGTGCCGGACTCTCACAGTGGCTGGCGCCGGAGACCAAAGGTAAGAGCCTTACGGAGACGGCCTCGGGATTTTCGCACTAAAACATGCAGTTCAGCAGATTCCAAACTTACTTATGTCCAATTCACGCTTAAGTGGGTTATTTGGGGTCCACGCCTTTCCTCCGTCAGAGAGCTGATTCGCAATAGCAATGCCGCGTTCGCGCGCTCGGGAGCCGGTACGCTCCCCGTTGCCGGAGCAAGCGGACGACGGCGGGACATTCCCGCCGTCGTTCGCTTGCTTTTTGCGTGGGGTTTTAGGCGTTGATGTCTGCGAGGGAGTCTTTGGCTGCGGCGGTGACGGCTTCGGCGGTGATGCCGAATTCGTTGAAGAGCCGCTTGTAGTCGGCGGAGGCGCCGAAGTGTTCCAGGGAGATGGTGCGGCCGGTGTCGCCGACGAATTCGTGCCAGCCCAGGGCCAGGCCGGCTTCGACGGACACGCGGGCCTTCACGGTGGCGGGGAGTACGGATTCGCGGTAGGACTCGTCTTGCTTCTTGAACCACTCCACACAGGGCATGGACACCACGCGGGTGGGGATGCCTTCGGCTTGGAGTGCTTCGCGGGCGGCGACGGCGAGCTGGACTTCGGAGCCGGTGCCGATCAGGATGACCTGCGCGTCCACGGTGGCCCCGTCCTTGGAGGCTTCGGCCAGGACGTACCCGCCCTTGGCCACGCCGGCGGTGGAGGCGAAGGTGTCGCCGGTGGCGTCGCCTTCGCCGCGTGCCCAGGTGGGGATGTTCTGGCGGGTCAAGACGATCCCGGCGGGGTTTTCGTGGTTTTCCAGCATGGCCTTCCATGCCGCGGAGACCTCGTTCGCGTCACCGGGGCGGACTACGTCCAGGCCGGGGATGGCGCGCAGGGAGGCGAGTTGTTCCACGGGCTGGTGCGTGGGGCCGTCCTCGCCCAGGCCGATCGAGTCGTGCGTCCACACGTACAGGGACGGCACCCCCATGAGCGCGCCGAGGCGGATGGCCGGGCGCTGGTAATCGGAGAAGATCAGGAACGTGCCGGAGAACGCACGGGTCCTTCCGGCCAGGGAGATGCCGTTCACGATCGACGCGGCGGCGTGTTCGCGGATACCGAAGTGCAGCACCCGCCCGTACGGGTTGCCCTTCCACGCCTCGGTCGAACGCGAGGCCGGGATGAACGACGGGGACCCTTCGATGGTGGTGTTGTTGGACTCGGCCAGGTCAGCGGAACCGCCCCACAGTTCGGGCAGGACCGGGCCGATCGCGTTCAACACCTTCCCGGACGCGGCACGGGTGGACACGTCCTTGCCGGCCTCGAACACCGGCAACGCCGCGTCAATACCGACCGGAAGTTTCTTCGCTTCGATGCGCTCCAACAACGCCGCACCGTCCGGGTTGCCCTGCTGCCACGCCTCGAACTTGGCCTGCCAGGAGGCACGGGCCTCGGCGCCGCGTTCAACGACCTTGCGGGCGTGCGCCAGGACCTCCTCGTCCACCTCGAAGGACTTCGCCGGGTCGAACCCGAGCACACTCTTCAGCGCGGCGACTTCCTCAGCACCCAGGGCCGAGCCGTGGATCTTGCCGGTGTTCTGCTTCTTCGGCGCCGGGTACCCGATGATGGTCCGCAACGAAATGATCGAGGGCTTGGTCGTTTCGGCCTTCGCAGCGAGCAGGGCCGCGTAGAGTTCCTGGACGTCCTCGACGTACTCCCCGGTCCGGGTCCAGTCCACGCGTTGGGTGTGCCACCCGTACGCTTCGTAGCGCTTCAGGACGTCCTCGGTGAACGCGATGTCGGTGTCGTCCTCAATGCTGATGTGGTTCTCGTCATAGATCACCACGAGGTTGCCCAGTTCCTGGTGCCCGGCCAGGGACGACGCCTCGGACGTGACGCCTTCCTGCAGGTCACCATCGGAGGCGATCACCCAGATTGTGTGGTCGAACGGGGACTCGCCCGCCGGGGCGTCGGCGTCGAACAAGCCACGCTGGCGGCGCTGCGAATACGCGAACCCAACCGCAGAGGCCAGGCCCTGGCCCAACGGGCCCGTGGTGATCTCCACACCCGCGGTGTGCTTGTACTCCGGGTGCCCCGGCGTCAGCGAACCCCACGTCCGCAAAGCCTCAAGATCCTTCAACGCCAACCCGTACCCGGACAGGAACAACTGGATATACAACGTCAACGACGTGTGCCCGGGGGAGAGGACGAACCGGTCACGGCCAATCCACTCCGGGTTCTTCGGATCATGACGCATCAGCTTCTGGAACAACAGGTACGCCGCCGGAGCCAAGCTCATCGCCGTGCCAGGATGGCCATTACCAACCTTCTCCACAGCATCAGCAGCCAACACACGAACAGTGTCAACAGCGCGTTGGTCTTCGGTGGTCCAGCTAAGTTTCGTTGTTTCAGGAAGAACGGCTGTCATTACAGGCTCTCTTTCAGTCTTGGATAGCAGAAAGGCGCGGGGGGCCCGGGGCGGCCCGCCCCCGGGGGGGGGGGGAGCCCCCGCCGGCAGGCGGGTGGGG